>DASRRA010000034.1:0-15894 GCA_035696085.1 Bacteroidia bacterium
CACAGCATCGTTAACAATATTATCGGATATGCAAATGCTGGTGGAACGAATGCGTATGAGATGACCAGTACCGTTGGCATCCGCTTTATCGGAATCGACATTGCTGCTGGAAGTGCTGCTGTGAGCTCCATTCAGGGAAATACGATCACTGCCATCAAACTTACTACTGCAAGTAATGATGTTGCTAACTATGGTGCCTTTTGCGCCATTCGTGCATCTGCGGGTGATGTAAATATAGGTACTATCTCTGGAAATACCATTGGTAGCAATACCGGTGTTGATTTTATCACGCTTTCTTCTACCAACCCTGCTGCGCTTGTTGGAATCAATGCCGCTTCAACGGATACAGTGAATATCAATAAAAATATAATCGGAGGCTTGTCTTCCATATCACCAACTGTAACTGTTGGCCCCGTTGTTTATGGTATCGCAGTAACGGCAAGTGCCGCTGCATTAAACATATCCGGTAACATAATCGGAAACACCACGGTAAATAATATACGTGCCGGTAGTACTTCGACTACAGTCGCCAGCTCTATTGCTTATGGAATTACATTTTCAACCACCCCATCTTCAACCGTAATTTCTGAAAATACGATACAAAACGTAATTTCATATGGTATCAGCTCAAGTTCGGTACGCGGAATCACAACAGCTTCCGCTGCCGGAAATACATCCAGCATTATCATTGCTAAAAATACCATTACGAACTTGAGAACAAATGGTACATTGCCTAACATACTCAGTGGACAAAGTGCTGCGAATGGGATCAGCTTATCCATTGGAACAAATAATATTGTAGAAAACAACACCATTTCACATATTTACAATACAACGGTAGAAGCTGTTTTCACGTATGCAGTTGGTATTGCACATGCCAACGCTACAAATACCATCATTCGTAACAATACGATATTTGATATTACGAATACCAGTACTTCCACATCTACCACACAACCGGGTGTTGCAGCAGGTATCCTGATTCGCTCCGCAACAAATGCGGTTAACGTATACAATAATATGATCTCACTTGGTACCAGCAGTGATGCGAATACTGCGTTTGTAGGTATACAATTAAACAATGCCGCTGCTCCGGACCCTACAATTCAAAATATTTTTCACAATACGGTGAATATTGAAGGAACAGTTACATCCGGAGCTCAACCCAGCTTCTGTTTTTACAGAGGTGATTTCTCCGTAACAGCAAAAAATCTAAATGCCACTGTAAAAAATAATATTTTCACTAACAGTCGTTCCGGTGGAACAGGTTCGCATTTCGCTATTGCCAATAATTACGGAGCGACAGTAAATGCCAGCAACTGGATATCGGACTACAATGTATTGAATGCAACTGCAAGCACAATTGGATATTGGGGTGCAAACAAAACATTTTCGGATTGGAAAACAAGTTCCGGCAGTGATACAAACAGTTATTCCGGATATGCGATCCCTTATGTGAATCCAGCAACTGATTTACATTTGAATACCGGTACAACAGGTAGCATTGTTGAATCAAGAGGACAAAGCGGTTTAACTATACTTAGCGATATTGATGGTGATGTACGTCCGGGACCCGTAGGTTCTACCAATGGTGGCGGCACCGCTCCTGATATTGGAGCCGATGAAATTGATGGAGTGGTGTATGATTTTATACCGCCTGCAATTACCTACACCGCTTTTACTGGAACATGTGATACAACATCTCGCACGTTAGCTGTAAAAATTATTGATAGTGGTAAGGTATACATCACAGGCCCATTGCTTCCAAAAATATATTTCCGAAAAAACAAAAATGCCTGGGTTTCTGCACAAGGCATATTGAGCAGCGGAACAGCGAAGAATGGAAACTGGAGCTTTACGATTTCAACCAGCGCATTGGGTGGTTTAGCAGCAAATGACACTGTATCTTATTTTGTAATTGCACAGGATTTAACCGGTAATATCACTGCACAGCCTTCGGCTGGTGTGATTGCCAGCGATGTAAATACAGTTACTTCCTATCCAACTACACCGGATCAATACCGCATCAATCCTACTCCACTGGTGTTAACACCAAAAGGTGGTGCTGTATGCGACTCTGGAAAGGTAACCTTAACAGCGAGCTCAAACTACGGAAAACTATATTGGTATACCGTCCCTAGCGGCGGCAGCGCAGTGGACACCGGTAAAACATTTACTACACCAATTATAAAAGCTACTACTCCTTATTATGTAGAAGTGATTGCGAACAATTGTATTTCTGCACGTTTACAGGTTGATGCAATTGTGAACCATAGCACAAAAGGGCTTCCCATTATTCAAACAGCTTGTGATAGTTTGAAATGGAACGGCGTGTATGTGAAAACATCGGGTACCTATTATGATACCCTTACAAACTCAAAAGGTTGCGATAGTATTCTTACACTTCAACTTACCATCACGCACGGTACTTCACATCAGGATACCGTTAAGGCCTGTGGCCCATACACCTGGAATGGTCATACTTACACGACTTCCGGTGTATACAAAGATACGCTTGCAACGAAAGCAGGTTGTGACAGCATCGTTACACTTCAGCTTACCATTACCAACTTAAATGCAACTGTAACTGTGTTAGCGAATTTGCTAACTGCGGATTCGCTTGTGGATAGCTACCAGTGGATAGATTGCGGCACCAAACTGCCTATCTCGGGTGCTACCAATAAAATATTCATTGCATTGACTTCCGGGACCTATGCAGTCATCGAAACAAAAAATGGATGTGTGGATACAAGTAATTGTATACCTGTTATTATAACTGGTATTGCTACTAATGAGCAAGATCAATTGTATGCGTATCCAAATCCTGGAAATGGAAACTATACACTTGTGCTCCCTGACAAAGCAAACGTTAAAGTGGTAAGCTTAACAGGTGAAATTGTTTTTGATGCACAATTACCAAAAGGAACGAATACCATTGAATTAATAAATGCTGCGAATGGCGTTTATATCATGCATGTTTCAACAGCTTCGTCACATCAAGTGGTGAGATTGATTAAGCAGGATTAAACAAAGATTAGGATTCTAAGATTATAGAATTTAGGGTTAAACAAAAAATGCAGGATCAAATCGATCCTGCATTTTTCTCAAAACTCACACGCGCGCTGATTTTAGTATCCTGCAGCTTGGCCATCCTTGCGTGACTCCGAAGCACCATAATACACTTTATTCACAGGATCATATTTTATTGCTTGATAGCCCCCGTACTGTCCCATTTCAAAACCTACTTTATGCCCCATCTTCATTAACTCTCGAATGGTTTCATAAGGAAAACCGGATTCTAACATCAGTTGTCCGCTATCCACCATTTTTTCTCCCGTTGGTTCTGATGATCCTAAGTGATCAATCCGAGGCGCATCTCCGGCTTCTTGAATATTCATTCCAAAATCAATGATGTTCATCAATACCTGCACATGTCCCAGGGGTTGAAAGCTACCTCCCATCACACCAAAACTTAAAAATGGTTTTCCATTTTTTGTTACAAAAGCGGGAATGATGGTGTGGAAAGGACGTTTGTGTGGAGCATATGTATTAAATTGTCCTTCTTCCAGTGTAAACATTTCTCCTCTGTCTTGTAAAATAAATCCTAAACCATCCGGACACATACCGGAGCCCATTCCACGATAATTACTTTGAATCAGGGAGACCATGTTTCCGGCGCTGTCTGCTACCGTCAGGTAAATTGTATCTCCCTCTTTTAAAGCCGGATTGCCCGCATCGTATTTTTTACCGGCTTTTGTTGAATCAATTAGTTTTCTTCGTTCCGCTGCATATTCTTTTGAAATTAACGTTTTCACTGGGATCTTATTAAATTCCGGATCTGCATAAAATTTCGCACGGTCTTCAAATACAACTTTCTTAGCTTCAACAAAACGATGTACATGTTCTTTGCTTCCAAATGCAACACGGCTAAAATCATAACCTTCTAATATATTCAACATTTGTAAGGTTGCTATTCCCTGCCCGTTTGGGGGAAGCTCCCATACATCGTATCCCCTGTAGTTGGTTGAAACGGGTTCTATCCATTCCGAATGATGCTCTTCCAAATCTTTGTAAGATAAATAACCGCCTTGCTTTTTCATAAATGCATCAATTGTCTTCGCAATCTCTCCTTTGTAAAAAGCATCTCTTCCACCTTTTGCAATTTTTTCCAATGTATTGGCCAGCGCCGGGTTTTTAAATACCTCTCCTTTTTTTGGTGTCTTTCCATTGATGGTGTATACATCCGTGATGTTGGGATATTTTTGAAGGATGGCTACATTTTTCTCCATATAGTAAGCAATTACTTCTGACACCGGGAAACCGTTGCGTGCGTAATCAATAGCCGGTTTTAAAATTTGCTGCATGGGTAGTTTTCCAAATTTTTTGTGCAGCTCAAACCATCCATCCACACAGCCGGGAACAGATACAGGCATTGGTCCTAGCTGGGGTATAAATTTCAAATTATCTTTTTTAAATGTTTCCAACGTAAGGCTGTAAGGCGAGCGCCCGCTTCCATTCAAACCATACAGCTTTTTTGTTTTTGCATCCCATACAATGGCGAAAATATCACCGCCGACACCATTGCCTGTAGGTTCCATTAAACCCAATACGGCATTGGCAGCAATAGCCGCATCGATAGCAGTACCTCCTTTTTTTAAAATATCCAATGCCACTTGTGTAGCCAGGGGCTGACTGGTTGCAGCCATTCCATGTTGTGCAATAACTTCAGAACGCGTTGCAAACTCTTTTCCGGTAACGCGATCTTGCGCCCGAACAGCCACTGTTCCGAGCAGCAATAAACAAACGAGTAATTTTTTCATGTAACGTGATGATTAGTTGATGAATGGATGGTCAAATGTAGTAGAAAAATAATTAAAAAAGCGAAGTGTATTACACTTCGCTTTTCTGTTCATTGGCAATTGGGGAATTAGTTATCAAATGTATACGCAATGTTTACTCCACCTCACCAATGAGATTTGCAAATTTGTCAATACCGGATTTGCAGTTGGTGTAATCGGGTTCATTAAATTCTGTGTGTCTGAATCGTGCGCCAGCCAGCACGCATGACCCATCTCATGTGTTGCAACAAATGCCTGATCATCTCGCTTAGCTTCAATAACAACATAGTTGTGAGTGGATGTAAAACTACATCCGTTCGTTCCTGTGGGTGTCACATCCTGCACAATGAAAACTACGATCTCCGCACCCAAGCCGATTACTCTTCTGAAGCTATCCATGAATTTACAGGTTGCTGTTGCAAATTCGAAATAAGAACCCGCGATCCACCAATCATTAAAAAATCCACCCGCATCACAACCTACAACTAAACCAGAATCTGGTGGTTTAACGTTGGTTTTGCATATTCCGGTAAAGATCAGGTTAATGTTGCAGGTGGTGTCGTAAAAGCTAATGGCAGCATTAACTTGTCTCATTATTAACTCATCGGAAATAATTTGTTTACCATCCACAGAAGGAACAACTACACCGAAGTACATTTTCTTTCTTGGGCGTATACCCACTAAAGAAGCTAAAAAATCAACTACCCCTACGACTCTCCAGATAATTTCTGTCACCCAGTTCAAAATCGTTCGAATGATTCCACCGATGATAGGAATACTTAAAATCAAATTGATGATAAATCCTATACTATCTATTATTACATTCACCACCTCACAGACGATGCGGGTTACCCATTTACCAACAGTTACAACAACCCAGCGTATTACTTTTACTAATACCCATACCAGCCAGCAAAACCATTTGTTACAACAAAGGCACCACCAGTTGCACTCTTGTTCGCGACATCGCTGTTCTTGTCTGTTCTCCCACTCTTCAATCGGTTTCTCTACTTGTTCTTCAACCCAATCCTGAAATTCCTTGCATACACGTCCCATGATTTCTAGTTTTAGTACTCGGTTTGCTTGTTTGTTTAGCTGTTTAGCTTATTTGTTTTAATGCATATGTACTTGTTAGTTGTTCTCTTACATGACGAGCTAGTTTTATTAAATTCCAATGTGCATGCAGCAGCCCAATTGCTTTTCCTGTCAACGCAGCAAACAATACAATTCCCAAATAGGATAAAAATTGATAACCTGTTAGTTCCGCAAACTTCATATCTGAAATAAAAAAATAGCTGAGCATGGAAACGATTGTTAAACTCATAAAGGCACTACCACTTTTGCAACCGCAGGCATTGCTAAATTCATCCACCTGTGTGGTTAGGTTCACATTTTCAGAAAAGGACAATTCGTGCAAATCAAACACATAGGATTTCAATTCATTGTTCAAATTGAATCGGCGTAATGATCTTTCCCATTCTTTAAAGGCCGAGAAACTTTCTATATAAAATTTCTTACCTGCTGCTAGTTCTAATTTTTTAGTTGCCATGACTATTCGATTTAAATGTTACTTCCGTTTGGTGATTAATTCCATTACAAAGGAACAACTGATTTAAATGAATAATGCAAGGAGATATACTAATTCGGCTTTGGTTATTTTCCGGTTTTTTGGATAGATTTAAACAGGGGTTTTTCCTTGTCCGCCGAAGCTTAGCGTAGGCGGGCCTGGTTAACAAGCTCTTTTATCGCAGAAATATTCTTTTGCTGTGCCTCATGCAGCAAGCTTTCTGCTTCATCTAATGATATCCATTTCCATTTGTCAACTTCCGGATATCCCATTTCGGTTAGGCTATGACAAGCCAGTGGATGTTTGCTAAGATCGGAGTTTGTAACAACTAAAAAAGATTCAAGAATTTTATTTTGCTTTTGATATTTTTTTGCCTCCAGGTTATGAGTTGCTAAAACATGCAACTGCTTTATTTCAATACCAGTCTCTTCATAGAGCTCTCGTACAGCAGCCGCGTATACTTCTTCTCCTTCATCCGGTAAGCCTTTTGGTATGGACCAGCTATTCCAGGGAGATCGTGTTGCATGACACACCAATATTTTTTTTAAAGGTGTGCAATACAAATAAATGCCACAAGTAACAATTGCCGGTTTCATGAAAAAATTATTCTTTCTTTTTTCTAAATTCTATATTGGATGAAAGCGAAATTTGCAGTGTATGACTTCGCTCTACCTTTATTCCATCGCCTCTAAAAATAAGCTGATTCAAATAGCCTAGTTCCAAACGTCCTACTTTCGGTAATTTATAGCCTATTCCTACATACGCTCTGTTTTGATCAAAAATATTGTAGCCCACGTTTTTCCCAAAATTAATATACACTTCATTAAACGCCGATGCATAAAGGGAACGATCTTCAATGGTCTTACCTTTAAAAGGAATGGAGAAACGTAAGAGCGCTCTTGCTCTGTTTGTATAGATCGCGTCACCTGGTGTGTATGCACCATCCTCTTGCAGAACTGGTGAATTGATAGAGCGTTGCTCCAGCCGAAGGCGATTGATAACTTCTACTGCACCAACACTTGTTTTAAAATTAATCTGTTCCCAGATTCTGTTTTCAGGAAACATACATTTGGCGGCAAATTTTCCGTACGGATAAGTTAATGCATAACAATACCCAGCAGTGAGATACACTTGTGGATGCAGATAATAATTGATTCCTCCTCTTAGTAGCAGCTGCTGATTATCCAGAATAATGTTGCTGCGTCTCCACTGCATTTCCAGGTGTAGGCCCCATTTATCGGTAAGTTTATGGTTTCCTGTATATACAAACCAACCATTGTAATTGGTAGTGTATTGTCTTGGTGTTTGTGCAAAACATGTATTTACGCTTATAAAAGCAAACATAATTACAAATACAACTCTCCCTAGTTGTGTATTCATCATTTTGATAGCATTAATTTGAAGGTGCAAAAATAGGAGATTATCCTTTGTTTTTTCTCTTTTTCTTTTTGTCTTGAAACAAAAAGAACAAAAAATTCAAGAAAAGGTTATCGACAGCCGCACAAGCAGTCCATACCCCCGCAACTTTTTCTGGCCCACGCGCCTAAGAAATGAAGTTTCTGCCAAGGAAGCTCACTGTATGTAATGTTCTCAACAAAAGTTTGTCAAACTTTTTGTTCAATCTGGTGATGAAAGAAAATAACGCACTGGACGCGGGCGGGAAAGAGGCTTACGAAACTCCTCTGAGGTCATTAAAACGAAAAGCCACTACTTTCTTGTAGTGGCTTTCATTATTAAATATCTTTTTCTTTTAATCTCTTGTAATGATCACTTTTTGTCGCATCGCTTGTTGATCACCTGTTCCCATGATGATGTACATCCCGGTTTTTAAATTTTCAATCGTGGTTGAAAAATTATTGGATCCGTTTAATTGAAATGATTGAACCAATTGTCCTAGCTCATTTACAATGTTGAATGTTCCTGCACTGGTTGATTGAACAGTGATAATATCACGGCTTGGGTTAGGATACACCATAAGCTGGTTTGCAGTTGCTACAGGACTCTCTACACCTGTTGTAAAAATTTGTACACAATCCGAAGTATCTTTGCAAGTGTTCAAGGTAATAATTACTGCATACTTTCCGGGAGCTTGTGGTGCTACATAGATGGAATCATTTGCACCTGCAATGGTTTTATTGGTAATACAACTCATCCATTGGTAGGATGCTGTATTCTGGCTAACAGCTTTTAGTGTTAATCCATTTAATTTCACGGATACATCCGGTAGTTGATTGATCCTCGCTACCACTTCTTTTCTTGCAGAAGAACAACCTTTTTGAAATGCAGAAACATAAAATGTCGTTGTTGTTGTTAAAAGCGGTGTTGTGAAAAAAGTCCCGGTTCCCAATACCGTTCCTCCTGTTGGAGAAGAGAACCAATATAAATCGCCTTCACTCGCTGTTGCACTTAATACGACATATCCTTCCAAGCAATGGTTTCCTGGCATAGTGGAAGTAATTGTAGGAATTACAGTATACATTGATATTTGTGGTGTCTGCGAAAATACTTTTGTACAGCCACCCACTGCTGATTGTGCATAAACGTTAAAAGCGGTGGTCGCATTGATTGGACCTGTGCTCATGGAAAGACTGCTGCCTGTTCCGGCATACGGGCCGCCAATAGTTTGTGTTCCCGCTCTTAAATAGTAATCTACTCCTACTTGAGAAGAACCCAATATAATGAGCGTTGAATCGGCTCTGCACACTTGCGTTGTTTTTGCCGAAACCGTCTGATTCAAAATATAGAAACTTAATATTGCAACATCAGAAGTATCTACCACACCTCCACCTGTCACAAGACAGCGAAAACTTGCTGGCGTCGTTGATCCGCTTACGCGAAGCGTATCGGTAGTTCCACCATTGTAGTCTCCCCCGACGGCATCATCCCAAGTAGTTGAACCGTCTATTTTCACTTGCCATTGATAAGCATCTGCTCCCGTGGCAACAATACTAAAATAAGTGTAATCACCTTGACAAACTGTACTGTTTGTTGGTTGTTTGGTAATAATCGGATTTGCATTCATTGATGCGGCTCCATACGTAATTGTTGTTATCGAAACCAACATCAGTGTAGAAATGCCTTTTAATATCCTGCTAAGATTGTAATTGTTTTTCATAGTATATATCTTTAGTAGTGTAACACAATGTTACAGTTTAAATTAGCGCTCATTCAACGCTTCAAAATTAAGGCATTTTTTTATTTTAAATCTTCCACCTCCACGAGATTTCAACAAAGTTTTCTGTAAATCTTTTTCCCCAGAAATTCGCTTTTAAAAATTCTATCATTTTTCAACTTCACAGAAAATGATCATCACTTGTTACTTCTTCCCTCCCTTCCTTCACTACACTAAATTTATCCTTACTTCGCAGTTCAATCGCTTTTTAATAGAGGCAATTTAGCAAGATCTCATCGCATTTCCTAACCCAACCGCGATAAATTTAATTAAAAGTTGACCTTTCTATCTATTCTAAAAGGACATGAACGAATCATTTCAAAAGATGACCGTTAAAAATCAACGTATAAACAACATGCGTATTTGTTCCAGTTTAGAAGGAAAATCCAGCAAAAAATTCGCTTTTTCCATTAAAATTTGAGCGTCTCTTCCACTCCTAAAAAAACGGGAATAATGGATAAAAAATTTATCATTTTAATGAATCTTATCTACTGTAAAAGCCGTATCTATACGCCAAACCAACGATTTATCAATTCCTCTGAGATAGCGTTTTTAACGTGTTACTATGAAAAAATTGGGCTCTCTTTTATTCAATGGTATTGCTGTTCCCGTAAAATTCATTGCGGTTACCTTCTTCATTTTTTCCCTACTTGGATCTCCAGCTCACGCTGCAACCCTTACTTCTACCGGCGTTACTACTAACTGGAGTTCATCCACCACTTGGTCCGGTGGAGGAATAGGTGCAACTCCCGCAGCAGGTGATGTTATTATTATAGCCACTGGAACTTCTGTAACATTAAACACAAGCTCTGCTAGTTTGGGAACAGTAACCGTGAATGGAACACTGGAGTTTCAAGCCGGAACTGCCCGGACACTCACCTGCACCAATCTTACGATTTCATCAACAGGAATTTTTCGGACCAATGCAAGTGGTACAGTTGGAGGGCACTTACTGAGCCTTAGCGGGAACCTTACTAATAATGGGACGTTGGATTTTTACACCAATGGAGGGACTGCAAATGCGAGTATAACATTCACCGGATCCAGCAATAACACTTTTTCAGGAACGGGCGCTACTACAGATATATACAGCATTACTATCAATAAAGGAACGACACCAACATATATGGTAGATTTGACGGTAAGCAATTTCTTAGTGAGAGGTGTTAATACGGACGTTGCTGGCTTTTTAACGCTTTCCAACGGAACCTTTAAAATATCCGGGACGTTCACAATGACCAATAGAGTATTTACTTCTGCCGGTTATACGATTGCAGCTAACACAGGATTTTATTTAAACAACCCTAACTTCACGGTGGCCGCTCAAGTTGGAAGTGTAAACTGGTATGGAACAGTTACGTTAGGTGCGGGAACATTTAATGTCGGAACTTCCAGTGATGACAATGTTTTTTACAGTGGAAGTGCCGCTACATATATTATCAACGGAGGCGCACTCAATATAGCAGGATCTATGCAACCCTATTACGATGCAAGTAACTATACCTACTATGTGGATTACACCCAAACCGGGGGTACGGTAACTTGTTGTACCGTAGGTAATACTTTTGGCGGACCTACAGGAAAAGGGTATCCTTCCATGTGGATCACCGAATATTCTGCTTTCACCATGTCGGGGGGAACGATTGTTATCCGGGGTCAAAACATACTTTGGAATTATGATTTTGATTGTTCTGCAACAACACGTTCTATCACTGGTGGTACCTTACAAATTGGAGATGCTTCATCGGGTACAGCCAAACGCTACGGTATTACCGGATATTTTCCAAATATTGTAATTACAAATACCTCAGGAAACCACAGCGCAGAGTTTTATAAAATCGCTTCCTCCCCTTATCCATATGTATACTTAACGACCACATTGCAAAGCAATACTACACTTGATGCAAACACCAATAGCATGGGCGCTACTTTCGTCGGGGATATTACAATGAACGCTGGTTCTACTTTCGATGCGGGAACTGTTTCCCATGTTGTAAAGGGTAACTGGATCAATCACGGTACACTTACGTATAGAACCAGTGATTTTACATTTAGCGGAACGAGTACACAAACTATTTCCGGTTCGGCAGATCTGGATTTTTATGATTTGATTTTAAATAATTCAAACGGGCTTGTTCTTTCATCCGATGCAGGCGTTGTAAATTCCATACAACACGCATTAACTTTTACCTCCGGAAAAATTACGCTCAACAATACGGACCTTGACTTTGAAGCTGCTTATGATGGTACAAGCAGCGGCATATACGGTTCTTATGGTTCCACGAATTATATCATCACCAACGGAACAGGTGTATTCAGACGTTACATGATTGGCAGCGCCAGTGGCAGACGCACCACTGCACTCTTCCCAATTGGAATTAGTGCAAGCAGTTATACCCCGGTTACACTAAATGTGACAAGTACCACCACTACAGATAACTTTTCCGCCAGAGTTTCTCAGGGTGTTTATTCCGGAGGAACTACCGGAACCTTATATTCAACAAATACCGTAAATAGAACTTGGAATGTAAGCGAAGGAACAGCCGGTGGTTCCAATGTAACGCTCACATTTCAATGGCCATCCACCATTGAAACAACTTCCTTCAACCGAAACAGTTGTTATGTAGGACATTATAAAAACGGTGCCTGGTCGCTCTCCAGTTCAACGGCCGCGAGTGGAAGTAATCCCTATACACGAACTTCCGGAACACTGACTTCCTTTTCGCCTTTTTCAGTTGCTTCAGGCATATCACTGCCCATTGAACTATTAAATTTTGATGCAAAGGCGAATGGAGATAAAGTAGAAGCAAACTGGGCAACAGCATCAGAACATAACAACGACTTCTTTACGTTGGAGCGCTCAGCCGATGGGGTAACGTTCGAAAAAATAAAAAATATTCCAGGTGCCGGAAACAGTGAACGTGTGCTAAAATATGAGGAAACGGATGACTCACCCTTAAAAGGTGTTTCCTATTATCGACTGAAACAAACAGATTTTGATGGGCAATCGAGTTATTCTCAGATAGTGCCGGTGGAGTTTAATTCAAATACCAATGCATCTGTTGTTTACAATACGACCGAACAAAACAGCGCATCACTTTCCTATAATTTACTTTCAAATTCACTTGTTACGGTCGAAATCATTGATGTAAGCGGAAAGCTGGTAGCTGTTCTTTTTGAAAATGAATACCAGTATTTTGGTTCACATAAGCAGGCCTTACATTTTGAAGCAAGTCCAGGTATTTATTATGCAAAGATCATCGTTAACGGTACGCCTACTACTTGCAAGTTTGTGCATTAACTTACTCTTGCACTGTTACTACATCCAGGTATGGAGGACCACCTTCGATAGGATAACCCTCCACCAGCATCCCTTCTACCGTCACGCGTTTCCCTACATAATTTAACAGTTGAACAACTTCGCTTTTCAATGCATAGATTGTTTTTCCCGTATCATCAATTAATATAAATGAACCATATTGATAAGTGGTTGTTCCTTGCGGCTGAAGCACACCATTTGCTGATATAGCCGCTCCTTGCTTCCGTGGTGTTTCCGTAACAGACCCTGTGCTTTTACAAGCTTGCAACATAAGCAGTACAAATCCAATAAATAGAACGAATACATCCTTTAATTTCATTTTTCTTATCATCGAATTATAATTTTATATATCTCCCGGAACATTTTTATGAAAGCAAATTTATCAAAAATGGCTCAACAAGAAATAATCCGTTTTTAAAGCCCTTCGCAACCTAATACTATTTTGTTAAAAAGAATTCTTTTTCAAAAAAAGAATGCTACTTTAATTCGCTCAAATTTAAGTATTAACTAACCCTCAAAAAAAATGCTCTTAAAAACCAAATCCGCAATTCTGTTTTTTGGAATCAGCTGTTGCCTTTTTCAAGCAACCAAGGCTGGTAACACGGAACCTTCTCAAAAAAACAATTCTTACAAAGTTTTTCATATGCCTTCCGGTTTAACCGAAGCTGATTATGCCGCGAATGCAATCATTTTCAAACTGAAACCGATTTA
Source organism: Bacteroidia bacterium (assembly GCA_035696085.1). GTDB lineage: Bacteria > Bacteroidota > Bacteroidia > 2-12-FULL-35-15 > 2-12-FULL-35-15 > 2-12-FULL-35-15. Next base: position 13,608 of record DASRRA010000034.1, read on the forward strand.
TCGTAACAGTATAAAAGATGCAACATTAACCGCTGTATTCAATGAACTGCAAACCCTGGATGTAAAAAAAATATTTCCGGAAGAGAAAGCACCTGTATATTCTAAAAATGCAAACAACCAACCACAGGTAGACCTCTCGCTTATCTATGAATTTCACTTCAAAAGTGATATTCAACTGGAACTGGCCATTAATAAACTACTTGCTACCGGCATGATGGAGTACGCGGAACCGCACTATCTTCAATATGAGCATGGCAGCAAGCTATCCTTAAAAGAGGTAATGGCACCATTTACTCCAAACGATCCGGATTATAAAAATGCGGTGAATGGTATGTATTATATTGATCTGATCAAATGCCCGGATGCATGGGGGATCAACTCAACCACTGCCCAGGGAGATACCAATACTGTGATTGGAATTGTTGACTCCGGGACGGATATCGATCACCCGGATTTAAAATCAAAAATTAAATACAATTACGCCGATCCAATTAACGGTGTGGATGATGACAAGGATGGATTCATTGATAATTTTCGCGGTTGGGATATCAGTGAAAATGATAACAACCCAAATGTTGATAACAGCTATCACGGTTCACACGTTTCCGGTTGTGCTGCTGCTGCTACCAACAACAATACCGGAGTAGCCAGTCCCGGATTCAAATGTACCTTCCTTCCGGTAAAATGTGCTAAACAAGCAAGTACCACACAAATTGATAATGGGTATGAAGGAATTAAATACGCTGCAGATCATGGTTGCAAAATTATTAATTGCTCCTGGGGAGGCCCTGGCGCCGGGCAGTTTGGACTGGATGTAATTACCTATGCTACTTATAACAAAGGAGCTTTGGTTGTAGCTTCCGCCGGAAATAACAACAACGAAGTCCAAAATTTTCCCGGTTCTTATGACCTGGTATTGTGCGTGGCTTCCACTACCAGCTCAGACACTAAATCCAGCTTCTCCACCTACGGACATACAATTGATGTTTCCGCTCCTGGAAGTAATATCCGCTCCACTTATTTTGATAATACCTACGACAATTTAGACGGAACTTCCATGGCCAGCCCAATTTGTGCAGGAGCCGCTGCTATTGTAAAAACATTTTACCCGTCATACACCGGTTTGCAAGTTGCAGAACAATTACGCGCCACTGCTGATAATATTTACAGTTTAAATTCTTCTTATAAAGAAAAGCTGGGATCAGGTCGTATCAACTTATATAGAGCACTTACAGAGTCCCCGGCCTCTGTAAGGATGCGACCAATAGACATTACAGATAAAAATGACGAAGTGTATGTTATAAATGACACGTTGTACATAACCGGAACGATTGTTAACTATCTTAAACCGCTAAGCAATCTTACCGCTACTTTGTCGTCCAGCAGCACCAATGTAACCGTTGTTTCATCCACCGTTAACGCTGGTGCTATTGCGACTCTTGGAACATATACAGTAAACAACGCCAACACATACAAAGTATTTATTAAACCGGGAACTCCGGTAAATGCAAACATACCTTTCACCATTACATTTAATGATGGGAGTTATACCGGTTACCAATATTTTGATATTGTTGTGAATGTTGATTACATCAATATCAACATCAACGATGTGGCCTCTTCTAATACCAGCAGAGGACGCATTGGCTGGAACAACAATGATGGAACAGGAGGATTAGGATTTACCTATAAAGATTCATCCATGGTTTATGAATCGGGATTAATGATAGGTGTTTCTTCTTCCAAGGTTTCGGATAATGTAAGAGGTGCGGCCTCCGGAGCAACGGATGCGGACTTTGTTTCTGTTCAAAATGTAAAAGAAATCAAACCAACCGTTAAATCGGAATATGAAACAGGTGGTATTTTTAATGACAATGGTGCAACCAGCAAAATAGGTGTGCAGGTGAAACATAAAACGTATGCCTGGACAAGCACTGGTGATAAGAAATACATCATCTTCGAATACACCATTAAAAATACGGGGGCAACTACCTTAAGTAATCTGTACGCGGGTATATTTACCGATTGGGACATTACTGATAAAACCTCTGGCAGTAACAAAGGTGCTACTGATGCAGGAAATAAATTGGGTTATGTGTACAGTACCGTTGGTACAAAATTATACGGTGGTGTTCGTTTGCTTACCAAAGGACCATTCCTACATTATGTAATTGATAACGTAGCCGGCGGTGGCGGTGGTGTAGATATTCAGGATAAAACCAATTTCTATTCTACTGCTGAAAAATACACGACACTATCTACTAACCGCTTAACAGGTGGTGCAACA
>DASRRA010000035.1:0-14739 GCA_035696085.1 Bacteroidia bacterium
GGAATGGCTCTGCGCGTACGCGTATTTTCTTTTGTATATACACCATCAGGGTATTTAGGTGGTTTAATGACACCTGGAGCCTGTGCGTGAACATTCATTGAGGTCATTGCAACAACGAATGCTATTAAAAGAAATTTTAGGTTTTTCATGAGTACCTCCTAAGTAGTTTATTTAATTTTCAATACACAACCGGTGATCTTTCTGACACCGTCCGGGCATTGTACTTTTACTTCCTCGATCAACACTTTTTGTCCAGGTTTTACCTTTGCCAAAATATCTTTCATTGCTCCGGTAGCAGCAGCACCCGTTGCTGAATAATCCGCATAACTACCATTTACGAATACAGATAAGTTCCAGGAAATAACAGGGAATTTCAAGTCAAACACGAAATCTTCCAATCGAGGAATAACCCCACCTGCCGACATAATTTCTCCTTTACTTACTTTACCATCACCTACTACACCAGCAAAAGAAGCTTGAGGACTAGGCACTTTTTTCACACGGAATTTTTGAGACCCCATTGATTTGCTTGTTCCTGTTTTACTCTTCACTGATACGTTAACAGAACATTCATTACCAGAAGCTACTTTTACAATGTAGTGCCCTTGTCCTTTATTGGTAATGCTTCCACCACCTCCGCTGATTGTTGCAACAACATCCGTAGGAGCAGCACCCGCAACAGTAATATCTACAGGGTTTTCCACACCAATATAAAACACGTTCATCTTCGTAGGTGCAACAGCCATAGAAGGCTTAGCTACCATATAACTTCCAGTAAATGGATATGGTTTAATAGATCCATCCGGCGCTTTTACATTGATGACTCCGCTGTATTCTTGTAAACCTTCAGCACCTGTACGAACAGTATATTTACCCATACCGTTTTCTACAGGAACCTTATTACTTCCACCCACGATGATTTCAGGGTTTTGAGTAGAGCTATATGCAGATACGAAGATATCAGCGGTATATTCTTCTCCAGCTGTTATATAGCTTGTAGGAGCAACTACCTTTGCAACAACGTTATCAAATTTGAAGTCGCCGGCATCCACTGACTTCAATAATACAGAAACAACATCACTTTCTGCATTCTTAATATCGTTTTTGATTTTTGCCAGGATACTTAATACCGCTGCCACAGGTTGATGTTCAAATAAATTTGCTTCCCATGGAACCATTTTTTGATCGCCGATGGAATACATTTCCTCCGTGCTTAGTCCTAGTTTAAGAGCTGCTTGTTCATTTTTAGGAACAAGAGCCGTCATTTCCTTTTTATAAGCCTCAATTTTTTCCTTTAAATCTTTTGCTTTCCCAGTTGCATGTTCTGCATCTGCTCCAGCACCAATCATAATTTCTGTAGGTATGTTATTTTCATCCTTACTGTCCAGGTTTCTTAATTTAAAAGTATCAGCTACGTTTTTTTCAACTTTTTGAATACGTTGATACATCTCGCTTTTTATTTCATCAATGTAAGCACATAATTCCGCTGATTTTTTCTTTGCTTCCTTTGCTTTCTTATACCAAGGCTCTGTTTTTGTTTTATTATCTGCCATGGCTTTTTCAAATTTTGAATACAAAAGCTCATTTTTTCCATCGAAGTTTTTGTTGGTTACATTCAAACCATCTTCGATAATCACAAAGGCATTCAGAATTTCTTTCGAAACGTTCAATGCTAACAGCGCTGTTAACACGAGGTACATCATCCCGATCATCTTCTGCCTTGGGGTTTCTTTACCACCACTCATATTTTATAAAAGTTTATCTTGGATTTATAAATTCAGTTAGTTCTACATAAAGAATTATCCTCATAATTCTTCACAAAAAAATAATTCTTCTTGCGGAAGAATTATTTTCTCATTGCATTTAGCATATTACCATAAATGGTATTCAATGACTCTAAATTAGTTGATAGTTGAGCGATCTGATCTTTGTATTTTCTTGTATCGTCAACAGAATCATTTAGGTTTTTCATTAAATCTTCAAGCCCTTCATAGAATTTAGATGTCGCTTTCAAATGATCGTTAGAACCTTGCAATTGCAATTCATACGATGCATTTAACGCTGCTAAATTTTTTGAAACTTTTACGATCTGATCTCCAAAAGAGGCACTCTCATTATTGTTTACAGTTAATCCCATTAAAGATTCAGCTGCTTTTGAGTAGGAATCAGATAAAGAGCTTACATTTTTTGCTGCTGATTTTACGCTTGACACGTAATCATTTGTAGCCACAGAAGCATCTGTAATATTACTTAATTTAGACGCTTGATCGCCCAAGGAACGCATTCCTTCACCAAGGCTTGCAATAAGTTCAGGTCCTATCTTTGCCTCTTCAAACATTGCATCTAATTGTTCAGTAACTGAACCTTTATCTTCAATTTTTTTATGATCTGTCTCATCACCTTCTTCACCATGCATTCCTGCTAATTCCGGATAAACTAAACTCCAATCAATTTCCTCATGGGGTGGTTCAAATGCTGAAAAAAAGAAAATTACAGCCTCTGTTGATAAACCAACAACAAGCATTGGTCCTGCACCAGGCCAGTGCATAATTTTAAACATCGCCCCTACAATTACGATCGCCGCGCCAAATCCATATAATTTAGCCATGAAACTTTTCCACTTTTTACCGCCCATAGTTTTTTTTAATTTAAAAGTTAATAATTATTATTTAGTTTAGATAGAGATTACTTTTTTAGTTATTACGTCCGCCAAAACCTACGCCTCTTACATCGTCTTTCGCACGTCCTAAGTATGTTTGAACACAACGGAAACCAACATAACATTTAGCGGTATCCTGATATTCATAAGTTCTTGTACTGGTTTGAAGATAGAATCCAACGTCTTTCCATGACCCTCCTCTGATTACTTTACGCTTTAATACGTTTGCCTCATTATCCTGAGCTTCGTAAATGTAATCCGGGTTTAAGTCGTGGGTGAAATCATACGCTGATTCATCAAATGCATTGCTTGTCCACTCAGCCGCATTTCCTGCCATACAGTATAAACCGTATCCATTCGGATTGTACTCACCAATTCTTACAGTATGGAAACCACCATCATCAATATAACTTCCACGCATTGGTTTAAAGTTTCCTAGGAAACATCCTAATGCATTTCTGATATACGGACCGCCCCAAGGATACGGGCTTAATGCATTACCTCCACGGGCCGCATATTCCCACTCAGATTCAGTTGGCAAACGAAAGTCGTTTACAATTGATTGTCCGTTACCGATCAACCAGTTATTGAATAATTGTGTTCTCCAAACACAGAAAGCACGTGCCTGTTTCCAGGAAACACCTACCACCGGATAATCATCATATGCCGGATGCCAGAAGTACATATTTGTCATTGGTTCATTGAACGAGTATGTAAAATCATGAACCCAAGCCAATGTATCCGGATATACGTTAATCACATCTTTCACGATAAACACACTTCTGTCTTTATCCTTACGCTCTCTAGTACTGTAATTACCGGTTCCATCAGAAACCTGATCTTTAACATCGTAATGACCTAGCGTTTTATTATCACCCACACTGGTTGATTGGTAACCATTGATGAAATCTTGTCCGGTAATTGGATCTGGTGATTTAGAAGGCTTAAAGCGGTTTGATTTAGCCGCAGCCATTTTTAGGTTGATCCAGTAATATTCGTAGTTCAATTTACGGGTATCAATTTGTCTTCTTCTGTAAAAGCGCTCTTCAACTGGTAAATATAAAAACTCCAGTACGTCCCTTACATCTTGCTCATCCCAACCGATCTCTTCATCGAAATTAATCAATGGAGGGTCAATTGGTTGTTCATAATCATCTGTTTCGGTTGCATGTTCAGCACGTCCATCTTCAAATAAAGCACGGTGAGCAATTGAATCCTGCACCCAATATACAAACTGACGGTACTCATTATTCGAGATTTCTGTTTGGTCAATATAAAATGCTTGCACAGAAACGGTTTTCGATTTCGTCGTGTGAGAGTAAGGAATATCTTCATCACTTGGTCCCATATTGTAACTTCCCATAGGAATATACAACATTCCAAAAGGGTCTATATCAAACCATTCCGGACGAGGATGAACGCCTACAAGTTCTCCGGTACTTTTCGTACAACTAGTTGTACCCAATAATACAACCGCAGAACTTAACATGAGCAACTTTTTCATATTTGTTGTTTTTAATTAAAGCTCCTTTTGAAGGAAAATCACCACACTTCAAAAAGTATGATGATTTGCATCAATGGAGTTGCTTAAACGAACCCTAGTCATTTAAGGTTACCAACGTGTTTTTAGTTTAAAAATTATAAAAATCTTACATTTACGTGACTCTGCTTGAAATCCTTTTTAGGGAATTTGTGACAGAATCCTATCATAATCTCATGACTACCACTACTGTGGTTTTTCAATGCTGATAAGGTATAATCATATGCATACCCTATTTTAAATTTTTGCCATTCCAACCCTACAATTGCTACTGCAGCGTCTGTTAAACGATATGAAACACCAAAGAATACCATTCTATTCCATTTCGCCATTAAATTTATATCCAACTGTGTAGATGTTGCATCCGATTTTGTTAAAATGGATGGTGTTATTTCCAATTTTTGTCCTGAAGAAAATGTATAACCAGCCATTATATAGTAGTGGCGTGCCACCGTATATTTAAGATCATACGGCGCAGTTCCACCTTCTGTTCTTCTAAGCGATTGCTCAGGTAAGTGCAAAGAGGAAATCCCCACGTATAATTTCTTTGTTGTATAATAAAGTCCAAAACCTAAATCATAAGTTGTTGCTGACGTACCTGGCCATGGAATAGCTGCATCTGTTCCTGGGTTGGTAGAGGTCGTTCCATCTGGCGCTTTAAACTCACCAGCGAATGATTTTTGCAAAATACCTGCATCCACACCAATTCCCAATACACCTTTTCCAAGGAATGCATGATATGAATATGCTAATTTTGCCATTGTTGTTTTTTCAAAACCTAATTTATCTTGTGTAACTGTTAACCCAAGACCTCCGCCAAAGATATTTCCATAATCAACACTCAATAACCCAACTTTAGGGCTTCCACTAAAACCTGCCCATTGATTACGGTATAATAATGTGGCACAAATTCCCTGTTGTTTATATCCAGAATAAGTTGTTCCTGCATAACCGGGGTTCACTCCCAATTTGTTAAACATATTCATACTGAATTGCGCATCCTGCTGAGCATACGATACTAATCCGATAACTGAACATAAAAAAATAGTAAGTCTCTTTCTCATAAATCAATTGTTAATTATTAACAAATATCTGCCTTTCTCCTGTATTATTCTATCCAGTCAGGTCGCTAAGTTAACCATTCTGTTTAAATAAACAAATTTTTCTTAACAATTTATTGTTCATTAAACAAAATAGCTTATTTTTCTAGCCTAACTTTTGATAGGTTTGCCACCACCTATCTGGCATTTCATCTTCACAAGCTGTTTTGTAATCGCCATATGAACAAGGAACCATGTGGTGCCTTTCATACTTTACCTGATGATTAACGGGGTAAGGAACATCCATCCACCATCTGTCACTCTTATTACTTTTATAAAAAACAATTTCGTGTTCATGATCTTTTAATGAAACACGATACTTAGTATACTGCGATTTATCACCGATTGGGTAATCTTGTTTACGATTATAAAATCCATCAATGAAGTACCAAATCATTTGTGCAACTAAATGCGCAGTTTGTTTATTTGTATCAAAAGCCGGATTGATTTCATAAAAACCAATGGATGATAACTTATCACTCAACCCAGCATAGCGAACAATCTGACATGCTTCTTCTCCAGTAAAGCCATTGGGCGATGCATTTGCGTTTCCCGGAGCATCACTTTGACGTATTGCAGAAATATCAAAACTCAACATGTCTGCATTTCGAACAATTGGTTCTACATCTTCTATATTTTTCCGCACATGCCCCAGGCGATGTGCGTCAAAATATAATTTACTCATTAAGTCAATTGAATTCTGCTCTACAAAGTAGGTTTGATATCCGATATTACTAAAGTTAAAAAGTATATTCGGTTTATGTAAAATGATTTTGCTTAAATAGCTCTGTGAGTTCAGTTCTTTTTCTCCATCACCAATATCGAATGCCGAATCAACAGCAACGATATTTATGGTTTGTTCAAGTGTGGAGTATGCACTATAATTGCAATACGTTAAATCTTGTCCGCCACCTATAGTAATGGGTATAATATTTCTTTTCAGCAATTGTGATAAGACATCACTTACTGCAAAATAGCTATCCTCTATTGTATTGCCTTTTTTGATATTTCCGAGGTCGACAATACGTGCATTAAAATTTCCTTGAAAGAGCTTGTAAAAATTTTCTCTGATGTAATCCGGTGAGAGTCCGCACCCCTCGTTGTTTATTGCTTTACGATCTTCCTGTATTCCGATAATGGCAATATCCACATTTTTTAGTTCCGGAAAATCACCATCCTGGGTATATGCATTCACCACTTTCCCATAAGATGAATCAGTATATTGGCTAATTCCACTAAATTTCAGAACATCAATAGGGCTAAAATATTCCTGCATATAAAAAAATTCTACTGATTATAAGGTCTTTCTACTTTGACTTATTTGTTTTGGTTACAGTTTTCTTCCCCCCTTTTTTGGCGGCAGCCTTTTTTACCGCCTTCTTTGTGGCCGTTTTAGTGCCTGTAGCCTTTGGTGCTGCTGTCTTAGCAGCTTTCTTAGGAGCTGCCGCTTTTTTAGCAGTTGTTTTTGCTTTTTTCTCTTTTACCGCTGCTTCTTTAACGGGTTTTGCTGCTTCTTTCTTACGGAACCGGTTTCCTTTGCTTGCATTCTTTGGATCGGCTGCAATGTCAAGACAATCCTGCAAGCTAAGGGATGCCGCATCTGTCCCTTTTGGGATTTTGAAATTGTTTTTCTCAATAACCAGGTAAGGTCCCCAACGCCCATTCAATACTTGTACTTCAGGGTTTTCCGGAAAGGTTTTAATGTATTTATCAATATCTGCCTGACGTTTCGCTAAAATCAATTCAATCGTTCGATCGGCGGTAACAGTCATCGGATCATCCTCTTTCTTTAAGGAAACAAATTTTCCATCATGTCTTACATACGGACCAAAGCGGCCAATTGCGACAACCATTTCTTTTCCTTCAAATTCTCCAACGGTTCTTGGCAATTTAAATAAATCCAGTGCTTGTTCGAATGTAATGTTCTCTAAACGCTGATCTTTTCTTAAGCTCGCAAACTTTGGTTTGTTGTTTTCGTCGTTCCCTTCACCAAGCTGTGCCATTGGACCAAAACGACCGATACGAACATACACATTTTTGCCTGAAACGGGATCTACTCCCAGTAAACGCTCCCCTGAGGCACGTTCGGAATGCTCAGCTGTTTGTTCTACGTTTTTATGAAAAGGTTTGTAGAAGTCCGCCAGCATTTTTGTCCACTGAATCTTTCCTTCGGCAATATCATCAAACTCTTCTTCCACCTTTGCAGTGAAGTTAAAATCCATGATTTGAGGAAACTCTTTCAATAAAAAATCATTTACCACCATACCGATATCGGTTGGAAATAATTTGTTTTTTTCCGCTCCTGTTCCTTCTGTTCTTACTTCATCGGTAATTGCATTATTTTTTAATAGCAATACATTGAAATTACGCTGTACTCCTTCTCTGTCTTCCTTTACAATGTATTGTCTTTTTTGAATGGTAGAGATGGTTGGTGCGTAGGTAGAAGGACGACCAATGCCTAATTCCTCTAATTTTTTCACCAGGGCGGCCTCTGTGAAACGTGCCGCATGGTGTGTAAAACGCTCCGTAGCGCTAATTTCATTTGATTTAACTTTTTCCCCAACCTTCATCGGTGGCAATAATCCTTGTGCATTTTCATCATCTTCATCGTCTGTGCCTTCCATATATACTTTCAGGAACCCATCGAATTTTAATACTTCTCCTTGAACAGTAAATTTTTCAGGGCTTTTGGAGCCAGTGATAATAACCGTTGTCTTTTCCAATTCTGCATCACTCATCTGCGAAGAAATAGTACGTTTCCAGATCAGATCATACAAACGTTTATCTGCAGAATCCCCTTCTATGGATTGGTTTTCAATATAGGTTGGACGAATCGCCTCGTGGGCTTCTTGTGCGCCTTTCGATTTGGTTTTATACTGGCGAACGTTCAAATATTTTTCTCCATAATTATTCGTGATTGCTTCTTTGGCCTGATTAATAGCGGTTTCCGAAAGGTTAACAGAGTCTGTCCTCATGTATGTAATCTTTCCGCTTTCGTACAAGCGTTGCGCAATCACCATGGTTTGCGCAACAGAGAAACCTAGCTTACGGCTGGCTTCCTGCTGCAATGTTGAAGTAGTAAACGGTGCAGAAGGCGATTTTTTTGCCGGTTTTGTTTCGATGCTATCAATGGTAAACTCTGCATCAATGCACTTTTTAAGAAATTCACGCGCTTCTTCAATTGTTTTAAAGCGAGTTGATAATTCCGCTTTGATGGAGGAATTTCCTGCAATAAAATTTGCGGTTACTTTGTAAGCAGAGGTACTTTTGAAATTCATGATCTCGCGCTCCCGCTCCACGATTAATCTTACCGCCACGGACTGAACCCGTCCGGCAGATAAGGAGGGACGAACCTTTTTCCAAAGAATGGGCGATACTTCAAATCCAACCAGACGATCCAGGATTCTTCTTGCCTGCTGGGCATCTACCAGGAATTTATCAATTTTACGTGGATTGGCGATCGCGTTTTTGATAGCCGATTTTGTAATTTCGTGAAAAACAATACGTTGTGTGCGTTTCTCATCTAAATTTAATGCTTCAAATAAGTGCCAGGAAATGGCTTCTCCTTCCCGGTCCTCATCGGTTGCTAACCACACAATCTCTGCGTCTTTTGCCAATTTCTTCAGCTCCGATACAATCTTTGCTTTATCCGGCGATATCTCGTAATTGGGAACAAAGTTGTTCTCGATGTCCACACCCAATCCCTTCTTTGCTAAATCACGCACGTGACCAAAACTGGATTTAACAGTAAATCCGTCCCCTAAAAAACCTTCAATTGTCTTTGCCTTTGCAGGGGACTCTACGATCACCAGATTTTTACTCATATAGTATGTTTTGTTTTAAATTTAAAATGAATTCTAAAACGTAAATTTTTGCGATTCGGGTGCAAAGAAAAATAATAGAAAAGGATTTTTCAAAATAAATTTGCATTTGTCAGGGAGTATATATATAAATATATATATAAGTTTTTTAATTTTTTAAGAAATGCGCCATTTTGTCATCAGATCTTTTTTAGTATCTTTGTCTTCACTAAATTCAAAAAATGGAGTTAACGAATAAGATAATTGATGAGAGTATTCAAGGACAGGCAACATTGGTAGAGGCTCCCGCCCTTCCGAATGGGAAAAAACTGTTCCTGGAAAGTTATGGTTGTGCAATGAATTTTTCGGATAGTGAAATTGTTGCTTCTATTTTGAAAGACAAAGGTTTTACAACCACTAATGATTTTTTTGAAGCAGATGTTATTTTTGTAAATACTTGTGCAATACGTGAAGGTGCTGAACAACGTGTTCGCAAGCGTTTAACGGAATATAAAAAAGCCAAGAAAAACAATCCGGATTTGATTGTAGGTGTGCTCGGATGTATGGCGGAACGATTGAAATCTCAATTCCTGGAACAAGAAAAACTGGTTGATATTGTCGTGGGACCAGATGCCTATCGCAGTTTGCCTGAATTAATTGAAACAGCTGAAACCGGGCAAAAGGCAGTCAATGTTTTATTATCTAAAGAGGAAACCTATGCAGATATTGCTCCGGTAAGATTAGGCTCCAATGGTGTTACAGCCTTTGTAAGCATCACAAGAGGCTGTGATAACATGTGTTCTTTTTGTGTGGTACCATTTACCAGGGGACGTGAACGCAGCAGAGATCCGGAAACTATCGTTCAGGAAGCGCAGGATCTTTTCAACCAGGGCTACAGAGAGGTAACGCTGCTAGGGCAAAATGTAGATTCGTATTTATGGACCGGAGGCGGATTAAAAAAAGAAAATCCAACACCCGAAGAATTGGAACATGCTACTACATTTGCACAGCTGCTTGAAAAAGTAGCTTTGATTCATCCCGATTTGCGTGTTCGTTTTAGCACCTCTCACCCAAAAGATATGGTGGATGATGTATTGCATGTGATCAACAAATACGAGAATATCTGCAAGTATATCCATTTGCCGGTTCAGTCGGGTAACTCAAGAATTTTAGAAATGATGAACCGGGGTTATTCACGTGAATGGTATCTCAATCGCATTGAAGCCATTCGCCGCATTATTCCTGATTGCGCTATCTCTACGGATGTAATTACGGGATTTTGTTCGGAAACGGAAGAAGAACACCAGGATACGGTTTCTCTATTGGATGCAGTGAAATATGATTTCGCTTACATGTTTGCCTACAGCGAACGCCCAAAAACACTTGCGGAACGTAAGTATAAAGATGATGTTCCGGAAGAAGTGAAAAAACGCAGGTTACAAGAGATTGTGGACTTGCAACAAAAAAATTCCGGAGACCGCACCCGTTTAGGTTTAGGAAAAGTTCACCGCGTATTGGTAGAACAAGTTTCAAAAAAATCAGCGGATTATTTATCCGGACGCAACTCTCAAAACCTGGTAGTTGTTTTTCCGAAAGAACACTACAAACCCGGAGACTATGTAAACGTGCATGTTACAGAATGCACCAGCGCAACATTAATCGGTAAAGCCATTTAAAAATGACAATTCAAGAAATAAAAAATCGTTTTGGAATTATTGGTAATTCACCAGCACTTGATCGGGCTATTGATATCGCCAAACAAGTTGCTCCGACGGATTTAACTGTTTTAATTACAGGTGAAAGCGGAACAGGAAAAGAAGTGTTCCCGCAAATCATTCACAACTTAAGTGCACGCAAACACGGGCAATACATTGCTGTAAACTGTGGTGCTATTCCCGAAGGCACGATTGATTCGGAGCTTTTTGGACATGAGAAAGGATCCTTTACCGGGGCACATGAAGCACGCAAAGGTTACTTTGAAGTGGCAAACGGCGGCACCATTTTTTTAGATGAAGTTGCCGAAATGCCCATGGCTACACAAGCCCGCTTACTTCGCATTTTAGAGAGTGGTGAATATATAAAAGTTGGTTCATCCAAAGTATTGAAAACAGATGTACGTGTAATTGCTGCGACAAACGTAAATATTCAACAAGCCATTGAAAAAGGAAAGTTCCGTGAAGACCTTTATTACCGCTTAAACACGGTTCCTATTGTGGTACCACCACTGCGTGAACGCAAACAAGATATTCATTTATTGTTTCGAAAATTTGCTGCAGATTTTTCAGCGAAGTACAGAATGCCGAGTATAAAACTCGATAGTGAAGCAGAGCAATTGCTTACCAATTACTATTTTCAGGGGAACGTTCGCCAATTAAAAAACATTACGGAGCAAATATCTGTGATCGAAAAGCAGCGCGAAATTACAGGAGCAATCATGCGCACTTATCTTCCGCAGAACCAAGTATCGCAACTACCAATGGTGGTGAACAACGCTAACGGAGGAGCAGCACAAGACTTCAGCGAACGCGATATTTTGTACAAAGTATTGTTTGACATGAAGAAAGATCTGGTGGATTTGAAAAAGATTGTGGTGGATTTAATTGAGAACGATAATCAACTCAACCAGGATTTTCATCCGGATAATGAATCGTTGATCAAAAAATTATATCAGGAAGTTGGATCGCCGGAAACACCAATTCAACTGGGTTATAACCAGACTGTACCTGCAATCAAACAAGCGGAACAAATTCCAGTTGCTGTGGTGGAAGAAAATTTATCGCTGCATGAAATAGAAGAAGACATGATTAAAAAAGCGTTGACCAAACACAAAGGCAAACGCAAAAATGCAGCGAAAGAGTTAGGTATTTCTGAACGTACGTTGTACCGGAAGATTAATGAGTATAACATTAAGTAGGCCTTCGCTCTTTGCCAGCCGTAGCTTTAGCGAAGGTTGGAAAGCTTCGGCCCACGCAGTAAAATTTAATTTACAATTAATAATTTTTAAGTGAGACTATTCAACACATCTATTTATTTAAAACCAAAGCATTCTTTGTTGCTGGCATGCTGTGTTAGTATTTTGTTTACGGCTTGCCATGTTAGCTATTCCTTGAATGGCGCTACTATTCCACCGGAAGCAAAAACAGTTTCCGTAACACTTTTTCAAAACAATGCACCGTTGGCACCTCCAAGACTGAGTCAGACATTTACAGAAGCATTGCGTACTCAACTGAGTTCTCAAAGCCGGTTGGCGCTTGTATCAAGAGATGGAGATCTTGCATTTGAGGGCTCCATTACCGGATACACATCCGCACCTGTAGCTGTTCAAAGTACGGACGTTGCTGCAAAAAACAGGTTAACGATTACGGTAAGTGTTAAATACACGTGTTCTTTTGATGAAAAGAAAAATTTTGAAAGTACCTTTTCGCAATTTGAGGATTATAACAGTACGGATAATTTAACTTCGGTAGAAGATAAGTTAATGGAACTAATCAATACGAAATTAACGCAAGAAATATTTAACAGAGCTTTAAATAACTGGTGATGATGAATCGAGTTCAATTCATATCTTACCTTGATCAACCGGAAAAGCTTTCGGGTGAAGACAGCCGTCTGTTAACCGGATTATTGAAAAATTTTCCTTATTTTCAAACGGCGCATTTGCTCTTGGCGAAAAGCTTACACAATCAAAACAGCATTGACTATAACAATCAGTTAAAAATTACTGCTGCGTATGCCACCGACAGGAAAGTATTGCACCAGTTCATTACCAAGCCATTTGTTCCAAACCAGGAAAAAGCGCTTATCCCGGAGACTACTGCTTCACAAACGTTAGCAGAAACAATTGTTAACGATTTAATAATACCAAGCCCTGAAATACAGGAAGAAGTGCCTACTAAAAAAGCAGAACCGCCTAAAACAATTGAAAAGACGGCTGTTACAGCAGTTATTGAAGATTTAACACCACGAACGCCTGTTATAGTTGAAATGGGCACTCCCCTGCGGGTTGAAAACGAAGAAAGGGTAGTAGAAACAGCTCCTGGTTTAAGCCAAACGATTAACGACAAGGTGGTTGAGAACAAAGGCCCGGAGGAGCAACAGCCCGTAGATACCGCCGTCGTTGATTCCCACACTGTATTCAACATTGAAGCGCTTGAAAAGGATTATTTAATGGAGGCAGCGAATACGCTGGTTGAAATAAACATTCTTCAAACAGAATTGACGCAACAGCAAGAGGAGCAGGTTAACCAAGAGGAAAAAGAAGAAACAAAAATCGAGACTGTTGAATCGAATTTTGTTTTAAACAAGCCCGTAGTTACCGAAGAAAAACGAGATGCTGAATTTGATAATTCGGTGCCTCACTCGTTTTCAGACTGGTTGAAACATACCTTAGATTTATCTCCAGAGGAAAAAACACCGGCTGATTCAAAGGTCCATCAGCCAAAATCCAATGATACGGACTTAATTGATAAGTTTATCAGGGATGAGCCTAAGATTAACCGCCCAAAAACAGAGTTTTACAGCCCGGTCAATATGGCAAAGCAAAGCGTAGCTGACGATATCACCTTTGTAAGTGAGACTTTGGCCAAAATATACGTTTTACAGGGTAATTATTTAAAAGCATTGCATGCTTATGAAAATTTACGCTTGAAATATCCAGAAAAAAGACTTTACTTTGCACTCCAAATTAAAAATTTACGGAAACTGATTAATCAACAAAAATAATTTTATATACGAATGGCAACTATTATTTCAATCTTGATTTTACTTGTATGTGTACTTTTGATACTTGTTGTATTGGTACAAAATTCTAAAGGAGGGGGATTGGCATCATCTTTCTCATCATCTAATCAAGTAATGGGTGTTCGCAAAACTGCAGATTTTCTTGAGAAAGCGACATGGACATTGGCAATTTCATTATTGGTTCTCTGTTTAATTTCAACAACCTATTCAAAACCATCAGGTACAACTACTACATCTACTTCTGTTTCAAAATCAATGAACAGTGAAGCACCTGTTAGTGGAGCGCCTGCAGCCCCTGCTGCTCCTGCACAACCAGTAGAGAAAAAATAGGATCAATTTTGATTTCCAAAAATGTCAGCATGTCACAAACATTCTGACATTTTTTTTTGATCAGGGCATGCACCTGTAAAAATGTCTACAATAAACAGAATCAGTGCCTTTGGTATAATATCTGACAGGCGGAATGCCGAAAAGAAATAGCTTCTAAGTTATTAATAAGTTAAACTTTTAAATCAATTCATACAATGACAAAATCAAGTAAAATAAACATTCAACCATTAGCGGACCGCGTAATTGTAGAGTCGGCTCCTGCTGAAGAGAGAACAGCTGGAGGGATCATCATTCCTGATACAGCGAAAGAAAAACCACAAAGAGGAAAAGTACTTGCTGTTGGAGCTGGTAAAAAAGATGAACCAATGACTGTGAAAGTTGGTGATATTGTTTTATATGGTAAATATGCAGGAACTGAAGTGCAGGTAGAAGGCAAAGATTATTTAATCATGAGAGAGAGCGATATTTTCGCAATTGTATAATTTCAATTTTAATAACTATTAATAATCCCACACAAAATGGCAAAAGATATATTATTTAACGTAGATGCGCGTGACAAACTGAAAAAAG
>DASRRA010000036.1:0-5619 GCA_035696085.1 Bacteroidia bacterium
ACTTACCGTTGTTACGTGGCAAGTATTACCCAAAGAACTTGCACCTTTGGAAGACCGCAGTATGCTGCGTGTTAATTTTAGTGCACCAGAAGGGGCATCTTTTGAATATACAGATAATTTTATGCTTCGGTTAACCAATACATTAATGGATTCAATTCCAGAAAAATCATTAATCCTCTCTGTTACCGGTGGTGGTTTTTCGTCAGCAAGTGGTGTAAATTCAGGCTTTATGAGAATTCCTTTGCTGGAACCTGAATTTAGAAAAAGAAGTCAACAACAGATCGCTGATCAGATCTCCCGCATATCTAAAAAATTCCCTGAAGCTAAATTGCAGGTAGGTCAGGAACAAACTATTAATACAGGTTCTCGTGGGTTACCGATACAATATGTTATTCAGGCTCCCAATTTTGAAAAGCTACGTGAAGTGCTACCAAAATTTATGGATGAAGCGGAGAAAGACCCTGCATTTTCGTTAGTTGATGTCAACCTTAAATTTAATCGCCCTGAAGTGCAAGTGTTGATTGATAGAGAGCGTGCACATAGTTTACAGGTAAATGTATTGGACGTTGCGCAGTCATTACAATTTGCGCTCAGCGGTCAACGCTTTGGTTTTTTTAATATGAATGGAAAGCAATACCAGGTGATCGGTCAATTTGATCGTGTGAACCGTAATGAACCGCTTGATTTAAAAAACATATATGTAAGAAGTGCTACAGGCACATTGATCGCACTGGATAATTTAGTTGAATTTAAAGAAGAAAGCAGTCCTCCACAATTGTTCCGTTACAACCGGTATGCATCTGCAACGATCTCAGCTGGCTTGGCAACAGGAACAACGATTGGAGAAGGTATAAAAATAATGGATGACATTTCCGCTCGTGTACTTGACAAGTCTTTTTCTACGGATCTTCAAGGAGCTTCTCGCGATTTCAAAGAAAGTGGATCCAGTACTTCCTTCATATTCATTCTTGCATTATTGCTGATTTATCTCATCCTGGCTGCGCAGTTTGAGAGTTTCGTTGATCCGCTTATTATCATGATCACCGTTCCCCTTGCCATTGCAGGCGGGGTTATTTCACTTTGGTATTTCAATCAAACCAATAACATTTTTAGCCAAATAGGAATGATCATGCTAATCGGATTAGTGACGAAAAATGGTATTCTAATAGTAGAGTTTGCAAATCATATTAAAGAAAAAGGGAAAAATACAACCGATGCTGCAATTGAAGCGGCTACAAATCGCTTGCGCCCCATCCTCATGACGAGTATTGCAACCGCCCTTGGTGCTTTACCAATTGCTGTTGCCTTCGGTGCTGCCTCTCAAAGCAGAACAGGGATGGGAATTGTTATCGTTGGTGGTTTACTAATCTCATTGATTTTCACATTATACGTCATTCCTGCAGTTTATTCTTATCTGTCAAAAAAGACAAAATCAAAAAAACGTTTAATGGCAAACGAAGCATTTCTAGTTCCTATCGAAATAGAAGAGCCTTTATTGTCCTGACAACTTTATGGTCCTAAAATAAATGATACACCGGAAATTGACATTTATTGAATAGTATTAAAAATTAAAAAAAACAACATGCCTGACAATAGTATACATATCCCAGAGCAAGCAACTGAAATGGAAATTTCTCAAACTGCGCAATTAAAAAAAGGGCCAAACATTAGTGAAGACTGGTTGGCTGTTTTTATTGGAGGGTTTATTATTGCTGCCTTTCTTGTTTTGAGTAATACAGGAGTCATTTCCAGCTTAAAACTACCCAATTACAAATGGGACACATTAACTGATTTGACTGATAAAGTATTCTCCGTTTCCAATCTCTTGCATATTCTAAAAATTGGTTTCATTTTCCTGATATTGGCAACACTTGGAAGCTGGGCACAGGGAGGGGATACAAAAAAATTTGTTGCCGGATTTTCAATCGTTTATTTATTAGGAATCATTTCATTAATACTTGCAGGAAATAAGACATTAAATTACTATGGATTTGAATACGTTATTTTTGCATTGGCCATTGGTCTTTTACTTGGCAATTTAACAACTGTTCCGGATTGGGTTAAAGAAGCTGCGCGCTCTGAATTTTTTATAAAAACCGGACTTGTTATTTTAGGAACAAGTATCCTTTTTAGCGATGTGGTCAAAGCGGGAGCACCCGGTATTTTACAAGCCATAATTGTGGTGCTGGTCGTTTGGTTCTTTTCCATACGTTTATCCCGTGCATTAAAAATAGATGACGAATTTGGAGTAATGTTAGCCTCAGCAGTTTCAATTTGTGGCGTATCTGCAGCTATTGTCGCTTGTGGAGTAATTGAAGGTGATAAAAAAAAGCTTTCGTATGTGACTACACTGGTGGTGATTATGGCTTTGCCAATGCTTTTAATTCAACCGTGGATCATTAGATATTTTAATATTCCTGAAATAGTTGGAGGTGCATGGCTTGGCGGCACGTTGGATACAACGGCCTCCGTAACAGCTGCAGGACAGCTTGTTGGCCCGATAGCAACCAAAGCAGGGGTTATTGTAAAATTTTCCCAAAATGTTTTAATAGGAGTTGTTGCCTTTATTCTTTCTATTTGGTGGTCATTCAGAAATAAAACGCGGCAAGTTAGCGACAGTAACGTTTCAAAATCGGTACGATTAGGTGTAATATGGGAACGCTTTCCAAAGTTTGTACTTGGCTTTATTGCTGCATCTATCTTATTTTCTTTTATTGTTTCTCCTACTACTGTAGCCCAGATCGGAGGCTTGTTAAATGGTTTTCGCACCATCTGGTTTTCATTGGCCTTTGTGGCAATTGGTCTGGAAGCGCGCTTCGCAGACCTTATAAAACTGGATGGAGGAAAACCTGCATTGGTATTTACTACTGCACAATTGTTCAATATTTTATGGACTTTACTTTGGGCATTTCTATTATTTGGTGGGATACTCTTTACAATCCCGGATATCAAGTAATATTACCAGCCTTTGACTGCGCCCCCTTTAAAAATCTTTCCAGCTGTTTCAACAACTTCCTCGGATTGGTAAGCCTTGACGAAATTTTTAATTTCCTGTTCATCCTTATTATCAATCCTTGTTGCAATTACATTTACATAAGGAGATTCCTTATCCTCTTTTAAAACACCATACTTCTCAGGATCTAATCCTGCCTGCGCGGCAAAATTATTATTTATGATTGCTATGATCACTTCCTTATCATCGAGTACTCTTGGTAATTGTGGCGCTTCAATCTCCACGATTTTGAGCTTTTTAGGGTTTTCTACTATATCCGTTGTTTTTGGTAATAGTCCGACATTTTCACGAAGTTTTAAAAGCCCATTTTTTTGCAACAAAAGAAGCGACCTTCCGCCATTCGTCGGATCATTTGGAATGACAATCGTATTTCCGTCTTGCAATTCAGTTATGCTCTTAATTTTTTTTGAATAGGCAACGATTGGGTAAACGAATGTATTACCTACTACCGCTAATTTGTAACCTCTTTGTTTGGATTGTTCTTCCAGATAAGGTACGTGTTGAAATGCATTTGCATCCAGGTCTCCTTGACTTAATGCCTCATTGGGAACTACGTAATCATTGAATGTTACTAACTCTACATCAAGGTTGTATTTTTCCTTGGCTACTTTTTTTGCGGTTTCTGCAATTTCTCGCTCCGGGCCTGAAATAATTCCAACTTTAATATGATTTGCCTCCCGGTGTTTACTTGAATTTTCGCAAGCATTGAAAATCAAAGGTGCTAGGGCTACAAAAAGTAAATTAATTTTTTTCATTTTTTATTCATTATCTGTGATTGAATTTTTTAGAAAGTTTGTCTCCTATCAATTGAATGGCAAAAACCAATAAAACCAATAAGATCAAAACGCTGTTCATTATTACTGTATCGTAACCTATATAACCATATTGATAACCTATTTGCCCCAGGCCCCCTGCTCCGACAGTTCCGCCCATCGCAGAATAACCTACCAATGTTATGAGTGTTATCGTTGCATTGTTAATGATGGAAGGTAATGCTTCCGGTAATAACACATTGCGTATAATTTGCAAAGGTGTTGCCCCTACGGATCTTGCCGCTTCAATCAGTCCAGATGGGATTTCCAATAAACTATTTTCCACAAGCCTGGCAATAAATGGAGCTGCGCCTATACTCAAAGGCACTAATGCGGCGGTAACACCGATGGAAGTTCCAACAAGTGATCTGGTAAAAGGAATCATCCAGACTATTAAAATAATGAATGGAATGGAACGGAATATATTGACAACTATTGACAATATTCTATTATAGCTGCGATGCGCTAATAACTGCCCTTTGCGCGTTATAAACAAAATTACCCCAATTGGTAGTCCCAGCATAAATCCGAAAAAACCAGCGGCAAAGGTCATGATCGTCGTTTCCCATAACCCTTTTAGTAAAAGTAAGATCGTGGTTTCAGACATAACCTCTCAGTGTGCTTATTATATTGTTTTGCTCGAAATAATAAATTATTTTTTCTGTTTCACTTCGTGTACCTTGAAGTTTTAAAAGAACTTTACCAAAATTGTTGTTCCCAATATATTCGATATCTGCTTTCAGTAATTTGTACGAAATCCGGCCATACGTATTGATCGTATCAATTAATACGTCGAAGTGTAAGCTGCTATTTAATTCTACCTCTATAACCGGATGTAAACCGATTGCATGTTTTTCCTGAAGAATAGCATATAGTTCTTGTGGCAGTGACATGGTTTCTGTGTGAATAAATTGTTTTAAAGAACGTTGATTTTCCATAATCAATTGTTGCAATGTTCCCTTTCCTAATAACCTGCCATGTGATAAAATAGCTACCTGATTGCAAATTGTTTTTACCACGTCCATTTCATGCGTAATTAACAAAATGGTAATTTTAAGCCGTTGATTAATGTCTCTTAATAATTGCAAAACAGACTGAGTTGTGGTGGGATCAAGTGCACTTGTAATTTCATCACACAACAACACATAAGGATCATTAACGAGTGCCCTGGCTATTGCTACTCGTTGCTTTTGTCCACCAGAAAGGTTTTTCGGGTATTGGTCTGCTTTGTCTTCCAATCCTACGAGCTTTAATAATTCTGTTACTTTTTGTTTTATGCTTGTTTTATCTTTCTTATCTAACTTTAAGGGAAGAGCGATGTTATCAAAAACTGTTTTCGAAGAAAGTAAATTGAAATGCTGAAAAATCATTCCGATTTTTTTTCGTTCAACAGACAGCTGCTTGCCTTTTAACTTTGTTAAATCTTTACCTCGAATAAGGATCTCCCCTGAATCAGGCACTTCCAATAAATTAACACAGCGAATAAGCGTACTTTTCCCTGCACCCGATGTCCCAATTATACCAACAATATCGCCTTCATTCACTTCCAGGCTGATATTATCCAATGCTTTAAATTCTTTATTCTTCTGGTGAAATGTTTTTGATATACTTTTTATCTGAATCATTCTTCTTGTTTCTTACGCATATAGAGAACCAACAAACAAACGAGGATAATTGATCCCAGCGGTTTTGTCACCAGGATACCAATTCCTGAAAATTGTTCTTTCCTGCTTTTCATTTTACAGATCGCAAATATACAAACAATTATCCACTAAATAAGTAGACAATTAAAAA
>DASRRA010000037.1:0-9783 GCA_035696085.1 Bacteroidia bacterium
TTTCACTTTAAAATCTTTGATGAGCGGTTTAACATAACCTTTGAATTTTCCGTTTTTTGCAGCAAATTCCGTATATAGTCCCAGCTTTCCTGTTTCTACCTGGAAATTGGCGTAAGCTTTAAAAAAGTCATTCAGTGCAACCATATCGACATTTTTCAAGTCGGCGTTTAAGTCAAATGTAGGTTGTTTTTCAAGCGCATTGAATTTTACATCAAATTTGAATTTACCTTTATACACATCTCCATCAGCAGTTAAATGAGCCGGTAGCAATGTTGCACTGTCATTTACATTCGACAAATTATCTGCTTTTACAAATAAGTTATTCATCGCAACATCCACTTTTGGGCTGCGATATTTGTCAATGTAGTGAATCTGTCCATTGGTAATTTCAAAATGGTTAATCGTTAACGGCATCAGCTTATCAATTACATCTCTGAAATCTGCGGTATCTGCTTTAACATCCTCATCTTTGTGTTTACCTTTCACGAAATTTAAAACTGGATCTGTTACATATATTTCGCCTACAAAGGCACCTTTAAAAATCGCTTTCCATTGAACGGAAAGGTCTAGTTCTTTACTTCTGAAAAATGGGATGCTATCCAACGTTCTTTTTGTAGAATCAACTACCTTATCCAGTCGTATGTCCTTAATTTTATATGCGCCCCGGATAAGAGCAATATCAATGTCCTCCACATGCCCTTGATATTCTTTTAATTCACTTAAAGTTTTGTTGACATATTTTAGTACAACATAAGGTAATATTAAACGGACAATGAGTAAAACAGTAACAATAATGACGATGGCTATCCACCATCTCCTTTTTTTTTTTTTTATGTTCATTAACAGTTGTTTCCATAAGATTCCTTTTATTTTAAGTGTGAGCAGCTTTTTCCAAATTGGGTTTGGCTACCATATCGTTGTCTTTTGTTACTTCCCCAATAAGTACTGCTGATTTTTTGGGTTGAATTTTTTCGCCATGATGCACCATGTATTGTTTGGTAAACTCAGCACCCAGGAATACGAGCATACTGGAATAAGATACCCATAACATAACCAAAATAATGGACCCTGCTGCGCCATAGGTAGAACCGGGATTGGCTTTTCCAAAATATAAACCCAATGCAAATTTTCCTAGAAGAAACAGAAGCGTGGTTGCAAAAGCACCTATCCAAACAGACCGCCAGGGAACTTTAACATCCGGCAGCACTTTAAACATGACTGCAAACAACGTAGATATGATTCCAAATGAAATAAGGAAATTCAGACCTTGAAAAACAAATAACATAAAGTCCGGTAGATGCGCTTTAATCCAGTCACTAAATCCATTTAAAAATGCTGAAACCAGCAAGGAAACAAGCATTAGGAAAGCGATGGTGATAACAATACCAAAAGAAAATACACGATCTTTTAATGACTTTAACCATTTCTTTTTAGGTGAAGGTTTTACTCCCCAAATCTGGTTCAACGAAATTTGTAATTGTCCAAACACACCTGTACATCCCAGTATCAGTGTTACCACACTGATGATGGTTGCCCAAATTGAACTTTTCGTTTCACTGGCTTTGGCAATAATTTCTTCTATTTGTTTGGAAGTATCGTAGCCAATGGTAGAACCAATCTGACGGGAGATCTGGCCCTCAACCGCTTCCCGGCCAAAAGCCAAACCAGCGCAAGCAATGATGATTACCAATAACGCTGGCATGGAGAAAACAGCGTAATAAGAAACTGTTGCACTTTGACGGAATGGATCTTTCTTATTCCATTCGATGAACGTTTTCTTTGTTATCTGTCCAATATTTCTGAAGTAAGTTTTAATAGTCATAATTATTCTTTTTTAGATGTGATACGCATTAATTCCTGGGCATTGAGATACCCCGCTTCATAATAGGTATTATTAAAAAAGATCCAGTAGGTGGAACAATTTTTTGGAAAATGCTTTTGAAACTCCATTAACTGCTCTGCTGAGTAGGATGACTTAAACAATATGGGATTACCATGTAATCTCAAATAAAATACATCCGAAGTTTGCTCAAACGAACTTTCAAGCTTGGGGAAATCTACATTGCAAAACGTCAGGTTTGCTTTTTTCATTTCTCTTAGAACCTCATTATTCCACCAGCTTATATGCCTGAATTCAATGATATTCTCTTTGTGATGAGGGATGTTAATTAGGATGCGCTCCAGATTTTCCTCTGAGAATTGAAAAGATGCCGGAAATTGAAACAGAAAACATTTAGCCTTATCCTGTAATCCATTTTTTATAAGTGTTTGAAATTCTTCAATATGTTGCTTACTCTCATTTAGTCGTAAGACGTGCGTGATATACTTACTCACCTTTACTGCAAATGAGAAATCAGTCCCTGTTGCATCCCTGTATTTTTGCAACTGACTGAGAGCAGGAGTTCTGTAAAAAGTACCATTTAACTCCACTGAATTAAAAACAGTACTGTAATGACTGAGATAATCTTTAGCAACGAGTCCTTTGGGATAAAACTTGTTTTTCCAATATCCATAGTAATATCCCGAGCACCCAATATGAATTGTTTTAGGAATAGATAAAGCATGATTAGGAGCATCAATCTTTTCAGAAAGTTGTTTAAGTACCGTTTTCATAATCGGTGAATAAAACTGTTAAACAGAGCGCTTTCAAACGCTCTGTTTAAAATGTATCATTTTTTTATGAGAGAGGATCCTGCAATAAGTGCAATTAGAAAAAGCACGATAAATACAAAGAATAAAATCTTTGCAATAGATGCCGCTCCTGCAGCAATTCCTGTGAATCCGAATATTGCAGCAACTATTGCTACAATAAAAAATATAAGTGACCAACGTAACATGATGATTGAGTTTAGTTAATAATTGAATTGTTTATTAGAGTATTATAAGATCCATGCCAAATGGTAATACTTAATTTTAAAGGGTTTTGGCAGATTGTGTAATCGGTAAGTGTAGAATTTAAGCAGCAAAATTTAGATTAATTCGTTGAGAATGCTTGAAACCACGTGGTCGGATGCCTTATAACAAAAGTCAAGACCTGAATAATCCGGATTGTAACCACCCATATATGGAACGGCCATCATATAAATCCGTTTGTTGGGAATGTCTTTTTTATCTATTATTTGAAACGCATCATTGATGGCAATTCCGGGAACTTTCAAATAATATTCGTTAGCTTCCTTTTTTAACTCTTTGTTTTTTTTGTTGAAGGCTTTTTTGCCATTTTTAGGATTTCTGAATTGCAAATAAGCCGGACTGATATTTTTGTTTTTTAATAAACTTTTGAAAGTAAAGTCTTCATAAGCTAAATGAGGTTGACCAGTGCAATCAATAAAGGTCTTATAAACAATTTCTTCTTGTTTACCTTCCAAATAATAACGGTAAAGAATTTCCTTTTTTTTTGAAATGGAAACAACACTCTCCTCACCAACGGGAATTAGTTCTAACCTTCCTACACGATGAAGTGCAAGTAGCTCTTCACAAGAGCTTTGAGGTACAAATGCGATGATAATGGAAATTAGCGGCATTAGTTTTTCTTTTAGACGCTGCATATCCTCTGCTGAAAAATATTTGGCCGGGTAGTTCATCGCGAAACTGAGTATACTTAACAACTCTTTCCAGTGAATAGACTCTTTCCGCCTTTTGGATTCTTTCGCTTCTTCGTATTCTTTTTCCAACAACTGAAAAGGTTCCATTTTTTCCCTAAATTCCATCATGGCATCCACAAATTCCTCCATGCGCAGTTTTTTGATACGCGTATAGAATTGGGGACTCTTTTTTTTAAGCAGTTCCTTAAAATCTTTTTTAAAAATGAAATCAAGCGATAGGAACCCGTTGTTTTTAGAGATATGATTTGCAATTTCCTTTCTTGTCAGTAGATCCGTGTTCGATTGCTGTGGGTCTTCCGTATAAAAACGGACGCTTGGAAGCAATCCATTTCTGGAATGGAGTATCAATTTAAATTGAGGACAATCTTCATCTGCTCTGTAAATTAGATCACCCCGTTTATCTCGTCCAAATGTTCCGCATTGCCTGGCTAGTGTTCGGATAGCATCAATCGCAGTTAACGAAGAGCCTTTCAAGGCTACAGGATGATTGAATTTAATGGCCAGCTTGGATGGAGGATAAGGGGAATCAAAATAACCGGGCACTTTGCCTTCATGTGTTATACGCCAATGATGCCCCGTACAAATAATAGCAAAATCAACTTGCTTAGGTTTCTTCCCCTCTATATAAATAGTTGCTTGTTCTTTTTTTTTGTTGTAAGAAATGTCGTTTACCCTGCTTTGAAAAAAAACGCTGGTTTTGATTCCCCTTTTTTTTGCTTTGTTCAGAAGTAAATCAAATTGATCAGAAAGATAATGCCCAAATAGCAAACGTGGAAGCACATGATGTGTGTTGAATTTTTTACGATCAATATGAAATTGTTTCAAGAGTTTAGCCGGTGCCTTTTTAACCCACTTTTTGATAGGAGTAACTATATCCGGAACCTCGTGATCTGAAACATTCGTTATATGCTCTTTATTTGCACCATCAGCGCTGTAGGGCATGCCGGCGCCTAAACGCTTATTTTTTTCAAAAATAATAATTTCAAAATCTGTGCTACCGGATTCAATCAACCGTTTGAATGCAAATAACGCACTGGGTCCACCTCCAACAATACCAATCCGCTTTTTCTTTTTTCCAACAAGCATAAACCTATCAAATTAGGATTGATACTCAGCTTCTTCTTCCTTATGCCAAAAATGAATACGTTTTGCTTCTACCTTTAGCAGGCATATTCCTGGTGTTTCAAGTCCTTTAGGCATCCATTGTTTAATGCTGTCCACCCATTTATCTTCCATCGTTTTTTTATCATCGATGATTTTTGCATTGCCATAACATTCGATGAACAGATTATCTTTTGATTGGAATATCAAACTGACTTTATGATTGTTTTCGATGTGTTTTACCTTGGCACTGTCTTTTAATGTGAAAAACCAGGAATTGCCATCATATTCCACCTTCCCGTTATTGCTCATCGGGCGGGCATGATAAGCATGATGTCCATCTTGTGTAACTAACATACACAAGTCTAAGTTTTTCATTTTTTCTGCTATAGTTTTTAGGGATGCTTTTTTCATAATAATTATTTGTAAGGTGTGATAAATAAGGACCAACTATATTTTGTAGAGGGCGCTAAGAGGTGACAAAAGTTATACCAGCACAATGATGATTAACCATATGTATCAGAATCAATCGACCGTTAAATATGGATAGAATAGAAAAGTACCCGTTCCAACGGATTATTTTATAAATTTGGTGAGACTTAAAAGAAGTGGAAAAAAATAATCAATCCGCATAAACTTAAACAACATGAGCGAAAAGAAAATGAATAGAGGGGAAGTACAAAAATTTATTCGGGAAAGCAGAGATGCGGGGATGAAAGATCAGCTCATTTATAATGAACTCAGAAAGGAATATTCTGATAAGAGGAAAATTGCTTTATGGATCACGGGAACTATTACTGCTGAAAATAAGGAACGATTCAAAACCATGAATAGTGTTTTGCTGGGGCTGCTGTTCATTTCCATTCTATTTAAATTTATTTTCATCGGGAGTTTAATTATGACTACGGGACAACCCTGGCTTCTTTTGCTAATGCTTGTTTTCCCACTCATAAGCATTTATTTCGCAATTGAAATCTCCAGATACCACGCTCCTATGTATACTGCTTGTGGCTTGATTACCCTTGTCGGATTTATGAGAAGCATGAATCAAAAAGGCATTACCATGAATGACATTATAGTCAATGCTATTTTTTGTGCAGCAATAGCAGGTCTTTGTTTTTACCTCAGTCGCAAAATGTTCCCTGATTATTCTCCCAAAGAATTAAAAACGGATAGTAAGGGGGAATATATTTTATTGTAATTTAGTTGTATAAAGTGAAGCTTATGAAAAAATTTCTTAGATCCCTATTTATTTTAACTGCTCTTGTTATCCTTTCTGCCTGTGGAAATAAAACCACCAGCAAAGAAACAGTGACTACATCCGCTCCCGCTATCGCCACCTCTCAATTCAAAGTATGGGGAAATTGTGAGCAGTGTAAAGAAACGATTGAAAGCTCTTTGAAGTCAGATGGCATCGTAAAAGCTGATTGGAATGAAAAAACAAAACTCATGCGTATTACCTACGACGAGCACAAAATATCCCTTGATCAAATCCAAAAAAACATAGCAGCCGTTGGTTATGACAATGCCGGCTATAAAGGAGATGATAAAGCCTACGCAAATTTGCCGGAATGTTGTCAATATGAACGAAAGTAATGTTTCGCCTCTCCTGTAATGCCTTGATTTTTCTATCATTCTAAAAAATAACTAGAATTATTTTCGAAATAATTTGCGAAACCGATTAGTTGCATATATATTTGCAACTGAATGGTTGCTTTTTTATATGCATAAAAATTGTAAAAATTAGAAAGGCGTATTCAATCGTCAGTCATGACAACAAAAAATATTTGGGCAGCCAGACATATAGTATTAATTTAAACTCTTAGAAATCATGAAAACAAGTCTGTTAATGGATTTTTCTGTTGATAAAGCCAACAAGAAAGTCAATGTAAAAAGAGAATTTGATGCACCCTTAAAAAATGTATGGGATGCCTGGACCAAATCCGATTTGCTGGATCAGTGGTGGGCTCCAAATCCATGGAAAGCAAAAACCAAAAAACAAGAATTCACAGAAGGGGGTACCTGGCTATATGCTATGGAAGGGCCAAAAGGAGAACAACATTGGTCAAGAGCGGATTACAAATCCATTCAACCCATGAAAAATTATACGCTGAAAGATGCTTTTTGTGATAGCAACGGAACGATCAATGCACAAATGCCTCAATCCAACTGGAATGTTGATTTTGAAGACAAAGGAAACACAACTGTTGTGAACATCTCTATTAAACACGACAAACTGGAAGATTTAGAAAACATTCTCAAAATGGGCTTTAAAGAAGGATTTACCGCCGGTATGGAAAATCTTGATGCCTTACTTGAAAAGCAACGTAAATAAAAAGAAGCGTGTAGCCTGCAGCAGGCAGGCTACACGCTTTTATCCCAACCGTTTAACCCAGATATACGCACGCTTACTTGGATATTCAACATCAGCATAAGGTTGCCGTTCGATCACATCTATAATTTCAAAGCCTGTTTGTTTTAATAATTCTATTACAACCGCAGTTTCAAAAAAATAAAAATCAATGTTGACTTGGTGATCCAATAACGTATCTAAATGAACTTGTTCTTTACCGATATGAAATGAAAAAAGGAATTCGCCTTTTTCCTTTAAACATCTTCTTATTTCCTGGAAAACAGTTTCTAGTTCAGCTGCTGTAAAATGAACAATCGCATAAAATGCGATGGCTGCGCCAATTGTTTTATCCGGATAATTTAGCTTTAGTATATCACCTGTTTCAAAATGCAAATCCGGATTTAATTGCTTTGCTGTTTCAATCATTTCAGGAGAAATATCAATTCCCGTTAAACCCCGTATACCGCATTTGGAAAGGTATTTTGTTGTTTGTCCGGGGCCACAACCAAGGTCTAAAAATTTTCCTGCATGCTTGTTTTCAGCGGCAAACGCAGTTAATAAAATTCTATCCAGGTGCTTGTGCTTTAGCTCATCCATAAATTTATCAGCGTATGCTTTAGCTACCGTATTATAGGTATGTACGACATTCAATTGATTTTCTTTCATGAATTTGACTTATTTTTGAAATTAATAAATTGTCATTTTTGCCCAACAAGATTGTCGCTTTTATAATACTGCTTTAAAGACGGGTGAAGTATCTTTGTTTTAAAATTAGCAGTAAAATTCGTTATCGCATGCAAACAGGTCTAGAAATTAAGAAAGAAAATAAGTGGGGAAGATTCATCACCCTTCTTAAGCAGTCTTTACAAGGCAAAGAACATGATTACACGCAAGGAAGTATTAAAGTGGCCATTGCTTTATTGGCTATACCGATGATCTTAGAATTAAGCTTGGAATCTGTGTTTGCAGTGGTGGATATATTTTTTGTAGGTCATTTAAAAAATGCAAAATCAGCAGTTGCTACAGTCGGTTTGACCGAATCGGTTATTACACTTGTTTATACGGTTGGAATTGGCTTGAGTACTGGTGCCACGGCTATAGTCGCCAGACGTGTTGGTGAAAAAAATTTCAAAGAGGCATCTCATTCAGGTGCACAAGCTATTGTCATCTCCCTTTTTATAGCCATCCTCATCGGAACACTGGGATTTATATTTGCCGCAGATATTTTGCGATTAATGGGTGCGCAACCAGAAGTGATTGAAGAAGGTACTTTGTTTACAAAAATGATGATGGTTAGCAGCCCTTCCATTATTCTTTTGTTTTTGATAAACGGTATTTTCAGAGGAGCAGGTGATGCCGCCATGGCGATGAAAAGTTTATGGCTGGCGAGTGGTATCAATATTATTTTATGTCCTTTATTGATATACGGATACGGACCTTTTCCGGAAATGGGCCTGGTAGGCGCTGCTACAGCTACCATCATCGGAAGAACATCTGGTGTGGTATATCAATGTTTCCATTTATTCAAACGAAACAGAACAATTCAATTGGTACGTGCTTATTTTAAATTGGACCTTGCCATTATTAAATCATTGGTTAAAGTGGCTACCCCGGCAACCTTACAATTTTTTATTCAAAGCGGAAGCTGGATTATATTGGCCTATTTGGTTTCTATCACCGGGAGCACCGAAGCTAGTGCGGGTTACCAAATTGCTATCCGTAACGTTACGTTTTTTATGCTACCGGCCTGGGGATTAAGCAATGCGGCCGCTACATTGGTGGGGCAAAATTTAGGAGCCAAACAACCCGAGCGTGCGGAAAAGAGTGTATGGTTAACAGCACAATACAATGTCATCTTTATGATTTTTGTAACAATTGTATTTTTATTCTTTTCTTCAGCAATCATGCGTTTATTTACGGATGAAGCAAGTGTGCACAAATTCGGAACACTTGCGCTACAAATTATTGGTACAGGATATATATTTTATGGTGTAGGCATGGTGATGGAACAGGCATTAAACGGAGCAGGTGATACCAAGACACCGACCTGGATTAATATCATTTGTTTTTGGATGTTGCAGATTCCCATCGCCTGGTCACTGGCTGTTTATTTTAAAATGGGACCAATGGGAGCATTCATTGCTATACCCGCCGCAGAAGTAGTATTGGCGGCTATTGCCTGGTATTGTTTTAAGAAAGGGAATTGGAAGAAAATCGAAGTGTAGCAACCTGATCACTTCATTACCTTCTTAAAAGCTGCTCCCAAGTTCTCAATCACATCACTAATCAACATGCTCTCTTTGCTTTGATCAGCTAACGTTAGATCAGCCGCAAGCCCATGCAAATACACCGCAATTTTTGTTGCGGTGATGGGTGCATATCCCTGTGCTAAAAAGGCGGTGATCATACCTGTTAGCGCATCTCCGGACCCACCTTTGGCAAGACCGGAATTACCGGTGGTATTTAAAAATGTTTCTCCCTGGTAGCAAACCCTGGTGATTGGTCCTTTTAAGACGATGATGATGTTGTATTTTCCGGCCATTTCAACAGCTTTCTTTCTTCTTTGTTCCTCCGTTTTATGGGCTCCAAATAGTCTGTCAAATTCTTTAGGATGCGGGGTAAGCACACTTTCCTTTTTTAATTTCTTTAAAAGTGCTTTCTCTGCGGCAAATATATTCAGTGCATCGGCATCCCATACAAGCGGACGATTGCAGGTGCTGAGTA
>DASRRA010000038.1:0-1611 GCA_035696085.1 Bacteroidia bacterium
CTGTTTAATTTATATCCCGTTCTTAATATATTAGATCTTGCAACTCATTCTGTTGGCAATAGCACGTTTTAACGGTTTTCCGCAGTAGTCTTTTGCATTATCATTTACGCAAATCAAGTATTATTTTAGCAACCGGATGCACCTAAACAATCCACACTATGAAAACAAGACTGATACTATTATTGCTTACAATAATTATTGCCAGTTGCAGTACGGCTAAACAAGGATGTCCTGCGACAAATTATCAGGAGTCAAAAAACAAAGCTTCCAAAAAGTCCAAAGCTCCCAAAAAATACAAAACCTCCACGTTCACCTGGTATAACGGATAAATGATTGCACTATCGAATGTGAAGTAATCTGTAAAATCTTTCTGAAAACAAGGCGGGTTTATTTCCGCATGAAGTAAACGTCCAGGACAGCCCTTTTCTTTCATAACGCTTCAGTAACACAGACGCATTAAATAAAGAGATTCACCCCGCCGTCACCGGGTCAATAATATTAGACACGACCGTAACACGATTTGCCGGAAATCCACTTAGGTTTGCATGTTCATGTATCAATTCTTCGTTGGCTGCGTTGTAAATGCAATAGATCTTGTCACCAGCAACATAACTGTGCACCCACTGAATGTTAGTGCCTTGTTTAATCAATACTCCGCAGGATACACCGGAGATTTGTTGTAGTTGTTCGGTAGTGAATTTGCCGGCGCCGGGCACTTCTCTTTCAATGATGTATTTTTTCATAATTTACTTTTTATTCTGCTAACCAGTTTTTTATTCTGTCAGGCAGAGATGATCAATTTAATATTGTAAAAATGCAAAACGGACCGGCAGAAAACGGTAACATTGTTACCGTCTTTTGTAACATTGGTTACAATTCCTTAAGAAGCTTGATTTGATTGCGGTATAAAAGAAGGCGTTTCTCTATCTCCAGCTTTTTTAAAAGGCGTGAAACAACAACCCGATTGGTGCCCATTTCATCTGCAATTTGCTGGTGCGAAAGATTGACAAGCGATGAACCTGATATTTTTGATTTTTCTTTTAGATAGTTTACAAGGCGCTCATCCATTTTTTTGAATGTAACTGCATCAACACTGTTGATAACATCCATAAACTCGTTAACAATAGTTGCCATTACAAATTTCTTCCACGAAGGATATTTCGTCATCCATTCTTCCATAATACTGACGGGAACACAAAGCATAGACAGATCGTCTTCGGCGGCTCCTTTTACCAGGCTTGGTTGTGACATCATGCCACAGGAAAAGGTCATGGCGCATCCTTCACCTTCCCTTACATAATAGAGTAAAAGCTCCTGCCCTTCTTCATTAACCCGACTAACCTTTAAAGTACCACTCATTACCATTGGAACCATTTTAATATTTTGTCCTGCAGTAATCAGCACCTGGCCGGCAGTGGCCGTTATTAACATAGATCTCTCCCCTACTTCTTTAATTAATAGAGATTCAAATCGAGTGGAGAAAATTGAATTTAGTTGTGAGCTGTTATCCTGCATATAAAATCAATTGGAAAGACCCAAACTGCGACAGTGAGTTTTATTTGTAATACGGGTTACCATTAAATGTAGTCAAATCTTTTGTGAGTATGCCAA
>DASRRA010000039.1:0-7116 GCA_035696085.1 Bacteroidia bacterium
GTTAATTTGAATTATGTAAAAAAAATAGAGCGGGGTGATGAATGTTTTGTAATACTAAAGGATGATACCCGTTTGGAGGTTTCCAGGCGAAAGAAAATGGCATTGTTAGATAAATTTGAGGGGATTTGATTTAATCCGACAAAAAGTAAAATATATTGCTATTTTTACATTTTTACGCATACATTATAACCACAATAACCACACTATTTAGTTATGAAATTGACGGCAATTGTTGTAGATGATGAGTTTAAAGTGAGAGAGGTTTTTCTTGAAATGCTAAATAAACATTGCCCTGATATTTCTGTTTTAGCCTGGGCAGACAATATAATCGATGCATACAATCTTATTTTGGAAAAAAAACCAGAAGTTGTTTTCCTTGATATTGAAATGCCGGGAGGAACCGGGTTCGACCTGCTTTCAAAATTTGAAAAAGTTCCTTTTGAAACCATCTTTGTCTCTTCATACGGGCACTACGCCATCAAAGCTTTAAAATTAAGCGCCCTCGATTACCTCCTAAAACCTGTAATAGCTGATGATTTGATTCAGGTTTCACAAAAATTAAAAGAAACGCTGCTTATCAAGCAAAATGCGTTAAAGTACGAGCTTCTGAAAATCAACTTAAATACATCGGAAAAGGAAAAAAAATTGGTAATCCCCGACAAAAAAAACCTGGAGTATGTCAACACCAGTGATATTATGTATTTAAAAGGCGAAGGAAACTATACCACTATTTATTTGAATAATACGAAAAAATTCTTTGTTGCAAAAACGCTGAAAGACTACGAAAGTATGCTTTGTGATAAACAGACAACATTCTTTCGTACCCATAAAGCGTTTATCGTTAATACGAGTTACATAAAACAGATTGATCGTGGCGAAGAAACATGTATTATTCTGACGGATAATACGCGTCTTGAAGTTTCCCGCCGAAAGAAAATGATTCTTCTGGAAATGCTAAATAACAAATAGTAGTAGCCATTGTTTCTTTAGCTCATCGATTTTCGGGTTAGCTTATGGAAGGGGTAGCGGACAAGAATATATGCGTGACTAAATAAGGTAGATAATAAGCCGTAATGGGTAACCATTATTTTGAATCGTTCTATTAACGCTTTTTTTCTGCGTTTGGAAGAGACGCCACCTTCCAGAAATTTTGAAATTGTTATATGTGTGTTCACGATGGTGTTCGCTTTTTTTAGTACACGAATAACCCAATCAATATCGGAACTTAATTTATATCGCAAATCATAGGGTTCAACAAGTGTTCTTTTGGGGATAAACGATTGGTGGGATACACACATGCCAAACTTCAGGCTCCTCCAGGTAAGCTTTTCCGGAGGAGTCAAACGCCTCTCTCCTAGCACGCTCCCCGCTGCATCTATTATTTTTGTATTTCCATAGTACACATCTGCAGGAGTACCATCTGTGAATATAGCTTGCAACACATCGGCATCGTTGAGTACATCACCGGCATTTAAAAACAATACATACTCTCCTGTTGCCTTTTTCAACCCTTTATTCATAGCATCATAAAGCCCTTGATCTTTCTCTGAGCTTATAAAAGCCAGCTGTGCTTTATATCTGTCAATTAATTGCAATGTTCCATCCGTAGAAGCACCGTCAATAATTATGTATTCTATAAAAGGATAAGTCTGTTGCAAAACACTTTGAATGGTTTGCTCGATAAGCGCTTGCGCATTGAATACAACGGTGATAATTGTTATTTTAGGCTGGTCCTTCATTTATTTTCGAAAGAAAATTCCATCACATTGAAGTACATCGCCTGTTTTATGATCTGTAAATGCAGGGGTAATGCTTCTTAACTGAAAACCTTTTTGTTGCATATATTCCAGTATTTGTGGGAGCAACCAGGTTTGTCCTTCATATAAGGGTACAAGGGAAATTTCCATTTCAATGCCTTTTACTTTTTCGATAAACTGCTGTGCGCCTTTCAATACCTCCTGTTCAAACCCTTGTACATCGATCTTCAAAAAAATGTTTTTTTCATTCTTTACAAATGTTGGTCCGGCTTCATCCAGCGGAACCACCTGCACTTTCTCCGTTCCAATGATCTTTGACTCAGGCGCTCCATCCAAATGTGTATCCAGCATTTTCAGCAAAGTGCTGCTTACAGCATTTGCAGAAATATTGATTTCAATCTCTTCTTTTTTTGATCCGATGGCGCACCTCGGAGCAACAGTCCAGCCCGTATATTTCTTACTGGTTGCGTCCAATAATTTATGCATATCACTCAATGGCTCAAACGATACAATACGGCCGGTAAACCCTGCACTTTTTAGCCCCGTTGCATATTGTCCCCTGTTGGCACCGATGTCAAATACCAGATCAATATGGTAATGCTGCAACAATTTTATTCTTCTTAGTTCTTCACTTGTTCCGGGGTTATATTTACGGACCAAAATACCGAAATTCTGAAAAAATTTTTTGGTGATGCGCTCAAAACTATTCATTCACAGTTGTGCATTAGGTGATAATTCTAAATTGGTAAGCTGTATTTTCCTTGTGTAATTGTATACTTCATCAAATGAATCATAATTAGTATATTTGCTGAAAGCGCAACAAGGAAGAATTTTGCGTTCCAAATTTAACGTATAGTATCCATATATGAAAGCTTTATTTACGAATCCATTTACGATGTGGTTAAGATGGTTTTTCACGAAACTATTCTTGGAAACAAAGTATCGTAGACAAAAGTTGAATCTTGAATATATGGTTGAAATCAGCCACTGTAAATTTGGAGCCTATAACAAAGTGTATAAATATTCACGTGTTCGCAATTCGATCCTAAATGATTATAGCTACATCGCCAGAAATTGTCAGGTTTACAATACCACCATTGGAAAATTTACGTGCATCGGCCCTAACGTAATTACCGGGATGGGGGCTCATCCCTCTTTATCGTACGTGTCCAGTCATCCGCTTTTTTATTCAACACTTGGGCAATCATCCGGATTGGTAATCGTTGATAAAAACAGCTTTGATGAATTTCCGCACACGTATATCGGAAATGATGTATGGGTTGGCAACAATGTAATTATCAAGTATGGTGTTAAAATCGGCGATGGTGCCATTATTGGCGCCGGTGCTGTTGTTACAAAAGATGTGGAACCTTACAGCATCGTCGGAGGGGTTCCTGCAAAGCTTATCAGGTACCGTTTTACAAAAGAACAGATTGAATTTTTAATGGCGTTTAAATGGTGGGATAAAGAGTTGGAATGGCTGAAATCAAATAAAGATTTGTTTCAAAATATAGAATCATTCATGAAGCAGAACAACTAATTTTACGGACAGTATATTCATGACATTAGAAAAAATTGTTAATCAGTTTAGTGGCTTTGTTAGTTCTTGCATAAACACCTGTGCTTCTTTTTTCAAAATTATTTTGATTTCAAAATTTAATGTAAAACTCCCCAAAGCAGCCTCCTCTTCCTGTATTATCCTGGGAAACGGCCCTTCACTAAAAGATTCATTGCAGCACCATCCGGCTATTTTTAAAAAACATGAATTGGTATGTGTTGATCTTTTTGCTTTGGCGGATGAATACGCAACCATACGTCCGACCTATTATGTCCTGCTCGACCCTATTTTTATGGGAGAAGCGGAGGATGTAAAGCGTATGACTGCCGAACTGCTAAAAAAAACAACCTGGCCGCTTCATCTGCTTGTCCCACAAAAAGCCAGAACGTCCTACCTCGTACGCACGATAGAAAAAGAGAACAGCAGCATTCACATTCATTACTTTAACTATACTGTTTTTAAAGGCTTTTCATCTATCGCACATTTTTTTTATAAACACAACCTGGCCGCAGCACAAAGTCAAAACGTACTTGTTATTTCTATTTTTTTAAGTATCAACATCGGTTTCAAAAATATTTATCTGGTTGGCGCGGATCATACCTGGCATGATAATCTGCATGTAAACGAAGCCAATCAGGTATGTGTAAAAGATGCTCATTTTTATGAGAATGAACAAACCATCAGTTACCGGTTATTTTATACAAATGCAAAAAAAGAAAGAACCTTCACCATGGCGGAGATCTTAACATTATTAGGCAAGACATTCTCAGGTTATGAATATCTTAAAAAATATGCGGATTACCGTCGTGTAAACATTTGCAACTGCAGCGGAATTTCATTTATCGATACATTTGAACGTAAAAAATTAGAAGACATCGGCTGAAATTAAAACACCCGTTATCACCTTTGCTAACCCTTTTATTATCAGCATCACAGGTCGGTATTACCCCCTTCACCAGCCAAATTTTAATGCTTGGTTATTTAACAAACTCTTTGTATTTTTAACCTCTTAAAAAACAAGGGTATGTTGGATTTAAACGGAAAATCAATTTTAATTACAGGTGGAACAGGATCGTTAGGTAAACACCTGACTAAAAACATACTAGAAAAATTTCCGCAAGTGCGCCGTTTGATCATTTTTTCAAGAGATGAGCAAAAGCAGTTTGAAATGGCTCAGACCTACCCTACTGCTAAATATCCTGCAATTCGTTACTTTATTGGCGATGTACGTGATGCACAACGTCTCGAAAAAGCATTTAAAGATGTTGACTATGTTATTCATACGGCCGCAATGAAACACGTACCTATTGCTGAGTACAACCCGATGGAGTGCGTGAAGACCAATGTATTGGGTGCAGAAAATATTATCAATGCCTGTCTTGAATCAGGAATTAAAAAAGTAGTGGCTTTATCAACCGATAAGGCAGCAGCTCCTATAAATCTGTACGGTGCCACTAAATTGTGTTCCGACAAATTATTTGTTGCAGCCAATAATATACGTGGAAAACAAGACATTAATTTTTCTGTCGTACGCTATGGAAATGTAATGGGATCAAATGGATCCGTTATTCCTTTTTTTCTTAAAAAGAAAAAAGAAGGTGTATTGCCCATTACAGATCCGACCATGACACGTTTCAATATTTCCTTACAAGAAGGTGTTGATTTGGTTTTACATGCACTTGAACATGCTTGGGGCGGAGAAATTTTTGTTCCTAAAATTCCTTCTTATAAAATTACAGATGTGGCTACAGCCATCGGACCTGAATGCAAAATAGAAATTGTAGGAATCCGACCGGGTGAAAAAGTACACGAAGAAATGATTACAACATCCGATTCATTTTCTACCTACGACCTGGGAAAATACTATGTTATTCTTCCGCAGGTAACTAGTTTTAAATTACCTGACTATATTCAGCATTTTAATGCGAAACCAGTAACAAAAGGATTCCAATACAACTCTGGTGAAAACAAAGAATGGGTATCTGTAGAGGAACTTCGAAAGTTGATTAAACTACATGTTGACCCTGATTTCTCCATTTAATTAAACACGCACTCCGACCTAACGAAAATGCAAACAGGAACAAAAACAAGAATTATCCCCTACGGTCGTCAACACATCACTCAGGAAGATATAGAAGCTGTTACGACAGTTCTTCAATCTGATTTTTTAACGCAAGGCCCGGCGATTGCAGCATTTGAAAAGCAATTTGCTGACTACGTTGGTTCTACCTATGCTGTAGCGCTTGCGAATGGTACAGCCGCATTGCATTTATGCGCAATGGCATTAAATGTGAAACCGGGAACCCGTGTTATTACTACCCCCATCACCTTTGCTGCTTCAGCAAACTGTGTTCGGTACTGCGGTGGTGATGTTTTTTTTGCGGATATAGATCCCACAACTTTTTTATTAGACATAAACAGTGTCAGAGCTTTATTGGAAAGTAAGCCCAAAGGCTATTTTCAGGGTATCATCCCTGTTGATTTTGCAGGCAGTGCCGTCAACTTAGAAGCATTTCGGAAACTGGCAGATGAATTTAACTGCTGGTTAATTGAAGATGCTTGTCATGCACCTGGGGGCTTTTTTAAGGATGCTTCACAAAAGCAACAAAAATGTGGAAATGGAAATTTCGCAGAGCTTTCTATATTTTCATTTCACCCTGTTAAACACATTGCAACAGGTGAAGGTGGTATGATTACCACGAATGACAAGAAATTGTACGATAAATTACTGTTGCTGCGAACACATGGAATCACAAAAGATTCCTCTAAATTCAAAAATCCAACTACTGATTTAGAAATAGGCCCCTGGTATTACGAACAACAAGAGCTTGGCTACAATTATCGTTTAACTGATTTTCAAGCCGCTTTAGGAAGTTCACAATTGCAACGAGCTGATAAAAACCTGGAACGTAGAAAACAGCTGGCAAAACAATATGATCTTGCATTTAAAAACACTGCCGTTCATACACCGCTGGCTGCCGTTGGACATGCTTATCATCTATACGTGATACAGGTGGAGAAACGTGCCACATTATATGAATATTTAAAGGAAAAAAACATTTTTGCACAAGTGCATTATGTCCCTCTTCATTTAATGCCATATTATAAAACATTTGGCTACAAAAAAGGAGATTTCCCGAATGCTGAAGCCTACTACAGCTCATGCCTGAGTATACCCATGTATCACTCTTTAAGTGACGAAGATCAGGCTTTTGTAATTAATACGATTCTGGAATTTAACATGTAATTGTTACCCCTAATTAGAAACATGAACTCATGAACATTAATTTAAATATTGACAAGCAAAAATTCGATCAGGAAGGATTCCTGCTTATTAAAAATGTGTTTAGCAAAGAGGAGATTGCTCAGATTAGAAAAGATGCTTATGCTGAATTTGAATTGGATACAAAAAAGAATCTGACATTTAGAAATGCTTCCAAACTTGCACGAAATGCCAGGTTTGCCAAAGGTGATATTTTAAGCAAAGAACATTTGAGAAAATATTTGCTGGACGACCGCATACTTTTTTTAGTAAAAAAGGTATTGGGGGGTGAGCCTGTTTATTTTGGCGACAGTAATTACCATTTTGGTGTAGGATTCAGAGGCTTTCATCGTGATAATGTTGACAGAACCGATAGAACAGCGCCTGACTGGCAGGGAGAATATCCTATTGTAAGACTTGCCATTTATTTACAAGATCACAAAAATTATAGTGGTGGTTTAAAAATAAGAGTAGGTTCCCACATTAATGAATCAGGCAAACCTGTTTTTGTAGATAGTGAAGAAGGAGATGTTGTTATC
>DASRRA010000040.1:0-5322 GCA_035696085.1 Bacteroidia bacterium
CACTCGCAATCTCGGCCCCTTTTTTATATTGTTCCTCCAACCAGTTGATAAGTACTTTATTTTCCTGAACTGTTTGTGTATAGTTGTGATTAAGCGAGGGAATAATAATCAGGTTTGTTTTTTGGATTTCGGAGATTTGCGTATGCGGTTTCACTTCGAATAAGCCGTTATTAAAATCAACCTTTTTGGAGACACCGGCCAGTTCAATTTTAAATATGTCCTTATTTCCTTTTTGTTTCCAATACTCATTTGCCCTGGTCAGGATTTCATACGAACCGGTGATGCTACTCAGGTTGTTTTGCCCGTTTGGGACAACGATCGTGAGGTGTTTCATTGCCTTATTTTTCCTACAAAGATAAAAAAACAAAATGTCCAAATCAACCCATCAGATTGTCCATTTTGCACCTCACAAAACAGGGGTAAAGCGCTTAATTTTACCTTGTCAACCAAACGCTTATTCATCAACTCAAAAACTAAATAACATGAGCACCCGGGATTATACAACTACGTTACTCGTGGATCAATCACCCAAAGAAGCCTTCAATGCCATTAACAATGTTCGGGGTTGGTGGTCAAAAGGATTAGAAGGCAATTCGAACAAACTAAATGATGAGTTTACGTACCGCTACAAGACACTTCATGCATCCACGCAGAAATTAATTGAAGTGGTTCCGGATTCCAAAGTGGTATGGCTGGTAACCGATAGCAAACTTACCTTTATCAATAAGCAGGATGCCTGGACCAATACCAAAATCAGCTTCGAAATTTCAAAACAGGGAGACAAAACACAAATTCGTTTTACGCATTTGGGCTTGGTTCCGGAAGTAGAATGTTTTAAGGATTGTTCCAACGGATGGAAT
Organism: Bacteroidia bacterium; assembly: GCA_035696085.1. Lineage (GTDB taxonomy): Bacteria > Bacteroidota > Bacteroidia > 2-12-FULL-35-15 > 2-12-FULL-35-15 > 2-12-FULL-35-15. The sequence continues at coordinate 861 of DASRRA010000040.1, forward strand.
CATTACCTAAAAAACAGTTTACTGAAACTGATCACTACCGGTAAAGGCGAGCCAGACGAAAAAGAAATTGCTGCCTAGGCCGAAGCATCCTATCTAGACGGGATCTACATCCACTTGCATTCTTACCGATTTATAGGCGTTGCTTGCTTTAAACTGCGTTAGTAGATCGGTAATTATTTTTTTTGCTGTAACCACAGAAGCTTCACGTTCCAATTTAATTAAAATATTTTTGTGGTATAAATTACGGATACGGGAAACGATAGGAAATTCAGGGCCCAGCACACGATTGCCAAAACGTTTGCGAAGTGCATTGGCCAAATCCTTCGCTGCATCATTCACCATGTTCTGATCTTTGTGAATTACTGTTAGCTCAATGAGGCGGTAAAAAGGCGGGTAATTGAAATTTTTTCTATCCAGCAATTGTGCGGTATACATGCCCAGGTAATCATTGGCTATCACTTCCTGTATAATGCTGTGTTCCGGATTGTGTGTTTGAATAATTACTTTACCTTGTTTATCCTTTCGCCCTGCCCTACCCGACACTTGTGCCATTAAATGAAAGCTGCGTTCAAAGGAGCGAAAGTCAGGAAAGTTAAGCATGCTATCTGCGTTTAAAATACCTACCACGCTTACATTGTCAAAATCCAATCCTTTCGTTACCATTTGTGTTCCTACCAAGATATCAATGTTGCGTTCTTCAAAATCCTGGATGATGTGTTGGTGTGCAAATTTGCTACGCGTTGTATCCAGGTCCATACGCATCAGCTTCGCATTCGGGTAAAAAATAGCAAGCTCCTCTTCAACTTTTTCCGTTCCAAAGCCTTTCATTTTCAAATCGGTGTCACCGCAGGCAGCGCATTTATCGGGTGGTTTAACAGCATAGCCACAGTAGTGACAACGCAATTGATTGCTGGCTTTGTGATAGGTTAAACTCACATCGCAATTAACACATTGCGGAACCCATGCGCAAGTATTACACTCCAGCTGAGGAGCAAAACCTCTTCTGTTTTGAAATAAAATGACTTGTTCTTTTTTTTCCAGGGCCAGGGAAATGGTATCCAGGAGTAACGGCGAAAAATGGGATTTCATTAATTTCTTTTGCGTCGCTTCTTTTACATCCGCAATAACAATCTCCGGCATTTTCACACCACCAAAGCGTTGCTGTAGTTCAGCCAGGCCATACTTTCCTTCCTGTGCATTGTAATAGCTTTCCAAACTTGGTGTTGCAGAACCTAATAATGTTTTTGCTTTGTGAATATGCGCCAGGTAAATGGCTGCATCTCTTGCATTATAGCGTGGTGCCGGATCGTATTGTTTATAGGATGTATCATGCTCCTCATCCACGATGACCAAACCTAAATTGCTAAAAGGAAGAAACAAGGCTGAACGTGCACCTATGATTAACTGAAACTGCTGATCCTTCTTTTTTAAAACGGTGTTCCATATCTCTACACGTTCATGTTCATTAAATTTGCTATGATAGACACCTACTATATTTCCAAAATATTTTTGAAGTCGGTTGATGATTTGTGCTGTCAATGCAATCTCAGGAAGCAGATACAATACCTGTTTTCCCTGGGTCAACATTTGCTCAATCAGCTTTACATATATTTCCGTTTTGCCGGAAGAAGTTACACCATGCAACAGCACCACGTCTTTTGCAGGAATTTTATCAGCCGCCAGCCACCCAAATTGTTGTTGTATGTTTTGAAATACCTGTTGCTGCAGCTCATTCAACGAGCTGATCTTGTTCTCGTGAAAATTTTTGGAAAAGCGCCCCACCTCAACTTCATACAATTCAAAAATATTCTTTTTCACCAAAGCGTTAATTGCACCTTCTCCTCCCGGAACAGCATGGAGAATCATGGATTTTTTTACTTCCTGTCTTTCCTTTGTATAGCGCTTAGATGAATTAATATAAGCGATGAGTACCTCCAGTTGCTTCACTGCTCTTTTTTCTAAATCTGAAAATACTGTTTTCAGATTTTCCTCGGCATCTGCAAATGCAGTTAAGCGAACAAAGGTTTCTATTTTGGGCTTGAACTTTTCTTTTAATTCTTCTTGAATAAGGATTGCCCCTTTTTCAATCAGGGATTTAATGATGAGGTAAACCGTTTGTTGTTCAATGATCTCCGAAACATCACTCAGCGACAATACATTTCTCACTTCCAACGCATCGATGATGAGGTATTCCTTATCTGATAGCGCTGTACCCTGCTTTTCAAAAGAAGGGTTCATCACAACCTTTGTTTCACTTGCCAGACGAAGTGCTCCCGGAAGTGCTGCCACCATTACTTCGCCAATGGTACACATGTAATAGGAACTCATCCAATCCCACAATTCAAATTGAAAGAGATTTACAATGGGTTGTTCATCTAGAACAGAATCCAGGTATTTGGCAGTGTATTGCTTGGGAGGGTTTTCGTGAATCAGACGAATAAGAGCCGTGTATAATTTTCCTTTTCCAAACTGAACCACAACGCGTTTACCAATAGCAATGGATTCGTTCAGTTCATATGGTACTCGGTAGGTATATAAATTCGGAACGGCTAAAGGTAAAATGACATCAACAAAATAGGTCTTGCGGCTCATAAGACAAATATACTTGTTTTATTAATCCCCCTCCCATTTCCGTTTCACACTTCCCGCCTTCACCAACACTCTATACTGATTTACATTATTCTGTTTTAAAATCGTTTTTCTAAATTCACCCGGATAAAATGCGTTCCAAACATAGCTTCCACCTTTTAGCTTATGAATAGATTTTAATTGCGCGTAAGCCGATGATGCACAACGTTGCCCAAAGAATGCATAATCATATGAAGGCGATTTTAAATTTTCGTTGTAAAATTTTAATAGCTGTTGCTTTTCTCCTGCTGTTACAGGAATATAAATCGTGGTTACTTTTTTACCATCAGTGAGCTTGTTCCATTCCTTTAGCGTATGCTTTTGAAATACACCATTGGGCGTTCTTCTGTGTGGAAAAATATGAATGCGATATCCTTGAAAGAAAAAACCATAGGCATTGTTATCTATTTCAATGACCACATGCCCACCTTTTCTCCCGCCAATTGTTCTTTGTTCATCTTTAAATTGATGTCTGGGTTTTGAACCGTGTGCAATGCTTACAACAATCGTATCTTGCGCCCGCAATGAAAAAGAAAAGAGCAAAAGTGTTACTGCTACAATAATTTTTTTCATCTCTGCAAAAATTCAATCTATTTTAAATTCGAATATAATTCAATTAAATTTCCTTCCGGATCTCTGAAGTGTGCCACACGAATACCCCAAACAGGCATATCCTGTGGTTCGTTTATAAATTTAACTTTTTTCTTTTGAAGGGAGATGGTGGTCTTATCAACATCGGTTACTTCGATGATGATTGCGAATTGATCAGTTGCATTTTTTGCAGCAGTTGTTTTTTTATGGATGGCGCCATTCATCAGCTCAGCTTTAAAAATACATAACCCTCCTTCCAAACCAATATCAAAGCTGGCGAAGTTATCTCCTAAATTTCCATAGGAACAATGTAGACCGAGTGTGGTTTTGTAGAACTTGAAACAGGCATCAAAATCGGTTACTAAAAGACGAATGTTACTTAACTTCATGCATCAAGTTTTTATAAGGTAGAACCGTGGATTGTGTCAGTTCGAGCGGAATCGAGAACTGTGGGTTAGCTTTCAGTGCTCCTTAAGCCTTCGCACAGTTCTCGACTCCGCTCGAACTGACACAGCACACACTTCATCACAAAATTATTTCAATAACAAATTATATCGACAAAATCTCCAACATCCGTATTAAATCCGCATCCAAAACCTCCGTATGTTTAATTGCTTTTTCAAAAGGTGTATAGGTAATGCGCTTATCAACTATGCCCACCATTACTCCGTGTTTTCCTTGCAGCAACGCTTCTACCGCTGCAAAACCAATACGGCTGCTGTTCACACGGTCCATAGCCGTTGGGTTTCCACCACGTTGAATATGTCCCAGTACCGTTACCCGCATATCATAATCCGGTAACTCGTTACCAATTTTTTCGGCTATGCTAAATGCACCTCCCGCTTCATCGCCTTCTGCTACAATAATGATTTTTGAATTTTTGCTTTTGCGTTTATTTTTTAATCGCGTCACTAAATCTTTTAAATCTGTTTTTGTTTCAGGCATCAAAATACTTTCTGCACCGGCTGCTATACCTGCGCGTAAAGCGATTAAGCCTGCATCTCTTCCCATCACCTCTACAAAAAATAAACGGTCATGACTTTCAGCAGTATCACGCAATTTATCCACAGCATCCACTACGGTATTGATAGCCGTATCATATCCTATCGTAAAATCGGTCCCAATTAAATCATTGTCGATTGTACCTGGACAGCCCACAATAGGGATGTTGCACAATTTTGTAAATTCCTGTGCACCTGTAAATGTTCCATCACCACCAATTACAACTACGCCTTCCACTCCA
>DASRRA010000041.1:0-1772 GCA_035696085.1 Bacteroidia bacterium
GATTCGTGAAATCACATTTCCAGCTTCCACCCACTCCTATATTCTCTTTTCACAAACTGGTTCGCAGGTTCAAAATTGGTGATCTTCATATTCTCACCATCCCAAAGCAATTGCTTGCGTCCATTGAATTTTCTTTGGTCACCTTGCATTTCAAAATAATTATAGCTCAATACAGCAAGATTACCCATCAATACAGTTTCTGCTAAAGGTCCAGCTTGTGAGAATGGAGAACTGGTATATGCACCATAACCTTTCTTACACGCATCGGTCCATTGTTTCTGATGTCCTTCTGAACCATTTGTAACAAATGGATATTTTGATTTAGGAAGATTCGTTGTCTTCATCAATTTAGTTGGAAGCAATGTTGGATTTCTGCCAAACAACCCTGCCATTAATTTTCCTTTTGTTCCTTCAAATAAAATTCCTCCATCCCATTCGCCTAATTGCTCATCTGGTAAAAGTTCAGCAGGCCTTTGTGGTTTGATCCCACCATCATACCATGTAAAATCAACTGGCACCAGGTTGCCACGTTTTGGAAATTTAAGATGTATAACCGCAGAAGGAGGAAAACTTCCTTTATAAAAACTTTCCTGGAAAAATCCTGTGTAAACAGAAGTGACACTACATTCAACTGAAGCAGGATAGCCCAATTTCAATGCACGATAAGGCACATCAATAAAATGACAACCCATATCACCTAATGATCCTGTTCCGAAGTCTGTCCATCCACGCCAGATAGCCGGCAAGTAGGCAGGATTATAATCTCTCATGGAAGCAGTACCTAACCAAAGATCCCAATCCAATTCCTTTGGTATATCAAATTTCCCTGTTGGCAAAGAAACACCTGATGGCCATACAGGACGATTCGTCCAAACATGAACGGTATGTACATCACCAATCACTCCTGCTTGTATCCATGTTTCTACATTTCTTGTATCATCGCCACTGCTTCCCTGGTTACCCATTTGCGTAACCACTTTATATTTTTTTTCAGCTTGTGTTAACACTCTTGCTTCGTAAATATCATGTGTCAAAGGTTTTTCTACATAAACATGTTTGCCCAATTGCATACAAGGCAATGCACATACTGCATGCATGTGATCAGGAGTTGTCACCATCACTGCATCAATATTCTTATGCTCCTTATCCAGCATCTCCCTGAAATTTTTATAGTAGGGAGCATTGGGCCACTTCGTTCTTGCTTTCGCTGCCATACGATCATCCACATCACAAAGGGCAACTATGTTTTCAGCGCCATTGTTCCATGCATAAGGAAGATTTACTTCAGCTTTTCCTCCTGCTCCTATTCCTGCAATATTTAATTTATCGCTTGGCGCTATAAATCCTTTTCCTAAAACATGTCTTGGTATGATCATAAATCCGCCCGCAACAATGGAAGCGTCATGCAAAAAAGAACGACGGGAATATTTTCCGGGAGTTTTCTTTTTCATTGGAAAATTTTTATTAAGGTACTAACTAGATGGAAGATTTTAAAAAAATATGATTACCCCATTTAGAAAAAAATCGCAAGACATATACCTAACTTTACAGCATGAAAAATATTTTGCTAATTATAGCTGCTGTATGGCTGGCATCTTTTTCTTGTAAAAAAGACGGCCCCGCAAATACAACAACAACAGTTGAAAAGAAATTTTATCGCTGGGATGAATTTAATATGGGTGTTGATCTTTCTTATGTAAACCAGGTTGAAGATTACGGTGGTACCTACAGTGATTCAGGAAAAGTGAGGGATTGTTTTAAGATATTAAAAG
>DASRRA010000042.1:0-4416 GCA_035696085.1 Bacteroidia bacterium
GAAGAAATGAGCCAGGTGCTGGAAACCTCTGTGGGTGCATTGAAAGCCTCTTACCATCATGCCGTAAAGAAAATTGAAAGTTATTTAACGAGTAATTAAACCTTTGTGAGTCAGGCTAATCGAAGAAATTAGAAAATAACATTAAAATGAGTACAATTAAAAATACAGAAGACGAGCATTTATTTGACCCAAATTCTCCGCTATCCTCAGCAAATGGAAAAAATCCATTTCGGATGGATGATTCGTATTTTGATTCATTTAGTATCCGATTAACTACTGCTATTTCAGACCTTGAAGAACTCAAAGAAGAAGCTCCTACCCTCTACAGCATTCCAAAATATAACCCATTTGAGGTGCCTGCAGGTTATTTTGATGAATTACCAATGCTTGTTCAGGAATTGGCAACCTTTCAGCAATCTCACTTTTCTTTAAAAGAATGGTTGCTTCAATTAGTGAAACCAAACTTTGCATTTCCGGTTGCTATTACTGTTATAATTGCCATTACAGCCATCCGTTTTATAGATAAACAAGCTGAACAACCAAAAACAGAGGTGGCATCCGAAGTATCTCTTGAAGAACAATTGTATCCGATTGATGAAAATATACTGGTTGATTTGCTGGATGAATCGGAAATAGAGAGTACACACGCCGCTTCTGAGGAGCCTATCACCAATTATTTAATTGATAACAATATAGACGAAACTTCTTTAGCCGTTGACTTAAATACTACTGAACATGAAAACGAATAAATACATTTTTTCCCTGCTCTATACACTCCTGCTAAGTGTAAGCATTTTTGCGCAAGATGGAAAAGGAAATCCAAGCAAAAAGGAAGATATAGAGACGATGAAAATTGCATTCATCACACAAAAGCTGGAGCTTACACCTCAGGAGGCACAACAGTTTTGGCCGATCTACAATCAATACAGTGAGAAAACCAAGGAGCTAAGAAAAAAGCGCAGACAAGATAATCGTGAAGCCCGTGCTAATTTTGATGAATTATCGGATAAAGAAGTGGAACAGCTGATCAGTAATGATATGGCTATACGTCAAAAAGAATTGGATCTTCAGAGAGAATACAATGAAAAGTTCAAAGCTGTTTTACCTATAAAAAAAGTTGCAAAGCTATATGCGGCAGAGGAGCAATTTAAAATTGTATTAATTAATAAATTGAAAGACCGACCTGGTAAACGAATGCAGGCAAATTAAGACCGTGGATGATACTGTATAATTTCCTGTCTTAAATAATCACGATCCAGGTGAGTGTATATTTCCGTCGTTGTGATGGATTCATGTCCCAGCATCTCTTGCACCGCTCTCAAATCAGCACCACCTTCAATCAAATGTGTAGCAAAGGAATGCCTGAAGGTATGTGGACTAATGTGTTTTTTTAAACCTGTTTTTTGTGCCAATGCTTTAATGATGGCAAATACCATAGCCCTTGTGAGTTTGGAGCCCCTCCTGTTTAGAAATAAAAAATCTTCCTGATCTTTCTTAATATCAATATGACAACGAACCTCGTCTTTATAAATAAGAACATGCTTCACGGCAATACTTCCAATTGGCGCCAATCGTTCTTTATCACCTTTACCGGTTACTTTTACAAACCCATCTTTTAAAAACAAACCCGATAGTTTTAGGTTTACCAGTTCGCTTACACGTAAGCCACAACTGTACAATGTTTCCAGCATGGCTTTGTTGCGCACTCCTTCCGGTGTACTCAGATCTATTCCATCAATTAAGGTATTGATATCGTCTATGGTTAATGTATCCGGTAATTTACGGCCAAGCTTAGGTGCTTCCAATAAAGTCGTTGGATCTGTATTCAGTACATTTTCCAGCAACAAATATTTATAGAATGCTTTGATGCCGCTGATGACACGTGCCTGTGAACGGGCCGTCATACCAAGCTCGGTGATCCATTTTAAAAATTCCTGCAGATGCTTGAGTTCAATTTCCTGGGGACCAAAAGTGTATTTTTTATATTCAAGAAACTGCAACAGCTTTTCCACATCGTGTTTATATGCCCCAATGCTATTCTCTGAAAGAGATTTCTCCAGTGCAAGAAATGAATTAAACCCTTTAATGTGTACTTTCCAGTTCATCTAAAAACGCTTCTTTTCTTTCTATAGGCAATAAGTGACGTCCATGCTAAAGGTATAAACAAAATTCACTTATATTTACAGACAACTATATTAATGAACATTTATTTTACAGCAATGAAACTTCTTATCCTGAATGGCCCTAACCTGAATTTACTTGGTACAAGAGAAACTTCAATTTATGGGAACCAGACATTTGCTGCCTACTTCGAGACGCTGAAAAGCAAGTACCCAAAAATAGAATTACATTACTACCAAAGCAATGTAGAAGGTGAACTCATCAACAAAATACATGAGGTGGGATTTTCATTTGATGGGATCATTTTCAATGCGGGTGGCTACACACATACCTCCGTAGCACTTCGGGATGCCATTGCCGGCATTACCACACCGGTTATTGAAGTACATATCTCCAATGTATTTGCAAGAGAGGAGTTTAGACACACATCTTTAATCGCATCAAAATGCAAAGGTTCTATTTCCGGATTTGGAATGGACTCTTATCGCTTGGCGATCGAAAGCTTCTTGGGTTAGGTGTTTTAAAGCGTTCCTTAAAATCTATTTCTTTAAATGTTTTTTTACCTCTCAGGTAAAAATCAAAGATCACACAATGCAGATAAACCGCTGTAGTCGTGTAGTGATCAATGTGTTTGATCAATTCTTTACGTTTCTTAAGCGTAGCCGGTAAAATTTTATAAAAGCTCATGTGGGCTCTAAATACAGCAATAAAATGTTTGGGTTCTCCATCCAGTAGAAACTTAAATGCAGCTACACCATCCAGGATAAAACGCAGGCACATCTTGGTCAGTAAATATTGACGCGCGTGGTTCTTACACAACAGGATCAGGTTATTTCTAAAATTCAAATACGTTTTTTTTGCATTTGATTTATTCAAAGTCCCTCCCCCAACATGATACACGGTGGAGCTTGGGCAATACATAATTTTATACCCAAAGTTTTTTAGCCTCCAGCACAGGTCAATCTCTTCCATGTGTGCAAAGAAATCTTCATCAAATCCTTGTACTTCGTGATAACAAGCCGATCGAATAAACAAGCAGGCACCTGTTGCCCAGAATATTTCACGCACATCATCGTACTGCCCATGATCTGCTTCTATGTTGGCGAGTATCCTTCCCCTGCAAAATGCATAGCCATATTTATCAATAAATCCGCCTGCTGCTCCGGCATATTCGAATAGTCGTTTGTCATGATACGCTTTTATCTTAGGTTGGCACGCAGCAATGGTTGGATCATCATTCATTAACTGAATTACACTGTCCATCCAGCCCGGAGTAACCTCAACATCGGAATTAAGAAGCACATAATACTCTGCCTGTACGTGTTTTAAGGCATCGTTGTATCCTTTAGCAAATCCGCCGTTGCTGGCATTTTGAATGATTTCTATGGTTGGAAAATTTTCTTTGACATAAGCAACGGAATCATCCGTAGAGGCATTATCAGCCAGTACAATCTTTGAATAAAAAGTATTGCACGCAAGCACAGAAGGCAGGAAATTTTCTAAAAATTTCTTACCGTTCCAATTTAAAATAACAACTGCAACTTTTACTGTACTCAAATCAACGCCTGGTTTTAAACGAAATACTACTTAGGGTTTTGAAAATTATCATTTACATTTCCTCCAAAGCCAGGGTCAGTGACTTTTTCTTCATCCAAATTTTGGGAGTTGGTTGTTCGTTTATAAACAAGGATTTCCCATCTTGCGTCTTGTATTTCTCCTCTTGCGTCGGAATGAATCAGCCTGTATTTATTCGTTACCAAATCCGGATTATAAAAAACGAACTTTTTATTGGATTGCCTGTTATAAGGGCTTGAAAGAATTAAGGACTTATTCACCAACGTGTTGTATTGCCATATTTCATATGGATAAGCACTAGGTTCTGACGTTATTGAATTTCTGGAATCAGGCGGGCCATATTGCAAATACACGCGCCCTCTGTCGGTATCATATCCTTTCATACCGAAGGTTCTAAATTCCTGGTTTACTTTAATAACATCTTCTTTATAGGTCAACCATGCAGCTTCCGGATCCTTTGGATTTCTACTTTCCCAAAAGGTGTAAAAAAATTGTTGCATCAAATCAATCTTTCTTTCTTTTATGACATTGTCGGCAAATTCAATCTCCGAATAGCCGGATATAGGTCGTATACAACGGATGAACTCGGCCAATGTATCTTTATTCTGGAAGCGCTGTACAAAGGTTTTTGAAATATCCAGTGCTTCTATGCTTTGCCTACTGAGCGGTAATTCCTTGTGCTGTCTTTGAAAGGAGGTTTTCTTCTCGTTCAGCAATTTA
>DASRRA010000043.1:0-7198 GCA_035696085.1 Bacteroidia bacterium
TCTTCAAAATTAGCGTCTGTGATTTCTAATGCCATATTCTACAGTTTTTAATTTATAAATGAATTTTAACTACCTATTTCCTCAGCATATAAAGGTATAATTGTTTTACGGGATAGTCAAATGATTTGCCAAATTGTCTAGGGTGACAGCTTGACATTTAGGGGATTTTTTGTAACTTCGTAATCCACGAAAAATATTCTTGCAGTGATCTCGTTAATGGGATCGCGGGTTTTAAAGTCTGCTTAACATTGGTTTTATATTTGACCGCTATTTTTGGCAACTTTAAATTAAACGATATTAAAAATTAAAGTTATTATGTTTTTTTATCAATTAAGAAATAACAATTACAAGCTAAAATTTATTTGTTTCCTATTAACTTTATTGAGCATTTCCAGTCTAAAAGCTCAATTTAGCTGCAAAGTTGAAGGTGTTGTGAAACAAAACGGAAAAAATTTAAGTGGTGCTGTCGTAACACTTAAAGATAATTCTGGGGGCTCGAAAGAGGTTGTAACAGGCCCTACCGGAACTTTTTCTTTTTCCCTGGATCCGAATGAAGAATACAATTTATATGTTACAAAACCAGGGTACATAAAGGCAGAAGTGGTGTTTTCTACCATGGGATTTACTGACGAAGAGGCACAAACCTTCAAAAATATTGTCAAACCGGAGGTTACACTTTTTGAGTTACCTCAAGATCAGCAGGTACTTGCCAAAGTAAATGATGTGCTGGCCACTCCACTGAAAAGCTATTATTATAGTGCAGAGAAAAAAGGACTTGTAACCGATGATATGCTGGATCAGGCTATGCAAAAGGAATTTGCAAAGGTTAAAAAACTGGCTGATGAGAGTCCGAAGGTTCCGGTAAAAGATGAAGCGTTAGAAAATTATCAAAACGCTATTGCCAAAGCGGATAAATCCTTTGCTGATAAGGATTACAGCAATGCAAAAAAATACTATGAAGAAGCCGTTACGTATAAGTCGACAGAGACCTACCCTAAAAATAAACTCAATGAAATTAATAAAATAACGGCTCAGGAAAAGGCTACAGCGGATGCTAAGGAAAAACAGCGCCTGGAACAAGAAGCAATGGCGAAAGCAACTGAAGAGAAACGTTTAGCAGAGGAAAAACGATTGGCTGATCAGAAAGCATTAGCAGATGCAAAAGAAAAGGAGCGTCTTGAAAAAGAAGCATTAGCAAAAGCTGATGCAGAGAAAAAATTAGCGGATGCAAAAGAAAAGCAACGTATAGAACAGGAAGCACTTGCCAAAGCTGATGAGGAGAAACGCATAGCAGAGGAAAAACGATTAGCCGATCAGAAAGCATTAGCAGATGCGAAAGAGAAAGAGCGACTTGAAAAAGAGGCTTTGGCGAAGGCAGAAGAAGAAAAGAAATTAGCGGATGCAAAAGAAAAACAACGTTTAGAACAGGAAGCCATTGCCAAAGCTGCTGAAGAAAAACGCGTAGCAGAGGAAAAACGATTAGCTGATCAGAAAGCATTAGCAGATGCTAAAGAGAAAGAGCGACTTGAAAATGAGGCTTTGGCGAAGGCAGAAGAAGAAAAGAAATTAGCGGATGCAAAAGAAAAACAACGTTTAGAACAGGAAGCCATTGCCAAAGCTGCTGAGGAGAAACGCTTAGCGGAAGAAAAACAAATTGCGGATCAAAAAGCTATAGCGGAAGCTCAAGAGAAAGAAAAATTAGCGAAAGAAGCATTAGCTAAAGCAGAAGAAGATAAACGAGTTGCAGATAGCAAAGAAAAAGAACGTTTAGAAAAAGAGGCCCTTGCGAAAGCGGAGGAAGAGAGACGATTAGCTAATGAAAAAGCAATCGCAGATGCAAAAGAACAAGAGCGACTGGCACAAGAAAAGGCGATTGCAGATGCTGCTGAAAAGAAAAGATTAGAAGAAGAAGCGGCGGCAACACTTTTAGAAAATAACTACACAAAGGCCATTACCACAGGCGATTCTGCATTTGATGTAAAAGATTTCGTGCTTGCAAAAACCGCCTATAACAAGGCGCTGGAGCTTAAAGCAGCTGAAACACATCCAAAAGATCGTATTGCTGAAATTGACAACTTATTAGCAACGGTTTATAAGAATGATCTTGCAAAAAAATACCCGCAAGGCGTTACGGAGGAAATTGTAAAGGAAAACAATAATAAAGTTACCAAACGTATTGTTGTTGACGGTAATAAAGGCTATTTATACATTAAAAGAGAAACCGGATTTGGTCAAACCTATTACTTCAAAGATGGTAACCCTATCACTGAACAGGAATTTAATAGAGTTACCCAACCACATTAATCGAAGATTAATTCAATTTGAAATCCAGCTTATACATTTCCAGCAATTTCAATAAATCGTTGTTGGGGTTTACTTTTATCTTTTTTGCAGGAAGCAATACCGCAATGTTTTCTTCTGCATCATATACCTTAAATTGCAATGCACAATTTCGCGGTTGTATCTCCGCATTTTGACTAATGATTTCATGCACCTTCGTGATAAAATCCTCGGTTAATTCTTTAATGGAAATATGAACGGTAATACTTCTTGCGAGCTTATCTCTAAGTTCTGATAACAGTTGTAAACTACTGACTTTGAACTCAAAATTACCAGAATTTCTAAATCGTTCAGAAATCTTGCCTCTCACAAATAAGAACAATCCATCAACCATGTACTGCTTAAATTTTACATAATCCTCTCCAAAAAATGCAAGGTCGGTTGATTCATTGTAATCTTCAATTGTAATTTTTCCCCATGGATTTCCTGTTTTGGTTATCCCATTATGCACACCGGTAACAATCCCACCAAATACAAGCTCTTTATTTTTATTCTCTTCAATTTTTTTAATATCACTTAACGTATGCAGACAAAAATTCTCGATTTCTAATTTATAGGTATCCAGGGGATGGCCAGAAATAAAGAACCCTACTACATCTTTCTCATTTTTTAATTGCTCCAGGTTACTCCATAATTCACAAGCAGGAACTTTTGGTTCAGGCATATCTACAGCAGAATCATCTCCAAATAAAGAAGCTTGAGATGAACTTGCTCCTTCCTGGTGAGATATTCCATATCGTACAATGCGCTCGAGGAAGTTGCCATTGTCATTTCCCTCTGTAAAGAAATAGGTAGCGCGGTGGATGCCAAACGAATCCAAACCACCTGCATATGCTAAACTCTCCAGCGTTTTTTTGCTGGCAGCACGGAGGTTTACTCTCCTTACAAAATCAAAAACGCTTTTATAAATACCATTTGCATTGCGTTCCTCCACAATTGCCAACACAGCGCCTTCTCCTACCCCTTTAACGGCGCCCATTCCAAAGCGAATTTGCCCGGATTTATTTACAGAAAATTGGTAGGCACTTTCATTTACATCCGGACCTAAAACCGGAACACCGATGCGTTTGCATTCGTCCATAAAGAAAGTGATCTTATCAATATTGCTTAAGTTATGCGTCAGCACCGAAGCCATATACTCTGCCGGATAATGGGCCTTTAAATAAGCCGTTTGAAAGGCAACAAAGGCATAGCACGTAGAGTGTGATTTATTGAAGGCATATTGCGCAAACTTCTCCCAATCGGTCCATATTTTCTCAAGCTTGTCCGCATTCAATCCTTTTGCAGTAGCCCCATCCACGAACTTACTTTTCATTTTATCAAGGGTAGCTCTGTCTTTCTTTCCCATTGCTTTACGCAATACGTCGGCATCTCCTTTGGAAAAACCAGCCAGCTTTTGAGAAAGCAACATTACCTGCTCTTGATAAACAGTAATTCCATAGGTATCAGAAAGGTACTCTTCCATTTCCGGCAAATCGTAGGAAATCACTTCTTTCCCATGTTTACGTGCAATAAAGTTGGGAATGTACTCAATTGGTCCCGGTCGATACAAAGCGTTCATAGCAATTAAATCTGCGAACTTATCGGGTTTTAGATTGATCAGGTGTTTTTGCATACCGGCACTTTCAAACTGGAATGTACCGTTGGTATCCCCTCGCTGATATAACTCAAATGTTTTTTGATCATCAAGTGGTACATCATCAATGACGATATCAACCCCATGATTTTCTTTAATCAGTCGCAATGCATCGCGAATAATCGTTAAGGTTTTTAAACCCAAGAAGTCCATCTTGATAACACCAGCATCCTCAATTACTTTTCCATCGTATTGGGTGATCAATAAATCGGAATCCTTGGAAGCAGACACCGGAACAATCTCGGTTAAATCTTTTGGAGCGATGATAATAGCGGAAGCGTGGATACCGGATCCTCTTACCGAACCCTCCAACACAAGCGCCTCTTTTAAAACTTTGGCTTGCAGGTCATTACCATCCATTATTAAACGTAACCGTTTAACATCTTCTAACTCTTCTTTGGTGAGCCCTTCTTTCTCTTCCAAGCTCTTTTCACCAGTTAAATTGGCTTTTAAAATACGCTTTAGCTCAATACCTGGTCGCTCAGGTACCATCTTGGCCAGCATATTCGACTCCTGCAGTGGTAAGTCCAGTACGCGAGCCACATCCTTGATACTCATTTTTGCAGCCATGGTACCATAGGTGACAATTTGCGCTACCTGGTTCTTCCCGTATTTATCAACCACATAATCAATTACGCGTTGTCGTCCTTCATCATCAAAGTCGGTATCAATATCGGGCATTGTCTTACGATCCGGGTTTAAGAAACGCTCAAATAGTAAGTTGTATTTAATCGGATCAATATTGGTGATCCCGATGCAATAAGCAACCGCCGAACCTGCAGCCGAACCACGCCCAGGTCCTATGAACACTCCAATATCACGTCCTGCTTTAATGAAATCGGCCACAATTAAGAAGTAACCCGCAAATCCCATGATGCGGATGGTATTCAACTCAAAATTCAAACGCTCTTCGGCCTCCTGGCTAATTTCCCCATAGCGTTCCTTGGCACCGGTAAATGTCAAATGATGCAAGTAATCATCCTGGCTTAGGAAATTGGAAGGGATTTGAAAATTTGGTAACATAATGTCCTGCTTTAACTTAAGCGCAGTTATTTTATCTACCACTTCATTTGTATTATCAATTGCCTGCGGAATATCGCTAAACAATTGACTCATTTCTGCTGTTGTTTTAAAGTAAAACTGATCGTTGTAAAATGCGAATCGTTTTCCTTTGGAGGAGTTAGAATCATCGTCTCCAAAATCCTTCATAATGGGTGTACTTTGTTTTTCGCCGGTGTTAATGCACAGCAAGATATCATGTGCGTTAGAATCCTCTCTATCAACGTAATGTGAATCATTCGATGCAATGACTTTCACATTGTATTTCTGCGCAAATTTTAGGAGTACTTCGTTTACTTTATTTTGTTCCGGGATATCATGACGTTGTAGCTCCACATAATAATCTTCTCCAAACAAATCCAGCCACCATTTGAATTCTTTTTCTCCGGCATCTTCTCCATCTTTGAGAATGGTGCGTGGTACGGAGGCACCCAGGCAACAAGTAGTTGCAATAAGTCCTGTATGATACTGAAGTACAAGCTCTTTATCGATACGGGGGTATTTGCCATACAAGCCCTCCATATATCCATAGGAACAAAGTTTTACCAGATTCTTATATCCTTCGGCATTTTTTGCTAGGAACAATTGATGGTAACGAACATCTTTATCTTCTTTCGTAAATTGGCGTTTGTGCCGATTTTCTACGAGATAAAATTCGCAGCCTACAATTGGTTTTATTTTATTGGGATTTTCCGGCGTGTTGTGTTTAGCTGCTTCTGCCACAAATTTGAAAACGCCAAACATGTTTCCATGATCGGTAATGGCGAGCCCACGCATATTATCATTTACAGCCTTTTTATAGAGTGAAGAAATATCTGCAGCTCCATCCAACAATGAAAATTGTGTATGTACGTGTAAATGGGAAAAATTCATAAATTAGTTTGAATCAGATTAATATCACACCTTGAGGCCTGTTCACTCAGCTTTTGATGAGGTTTGTAAATTTAAAAAAATTTAAAACTCGACCCAAAATAGTTTAATAACAAAAAGGTCTTTTTGTGAACACTCCTTAAAACAAAAGACCCACTCGTTTCACAAGTGGGTCTCCTCTTCATTAATTTGCATTAATATGGGGTTGTAAATGAGGTTAGGTCTTTACGTTCCATAGGGCGGTAACTTAAAACCGGAATATCACTTTCGTTGATGATACGTTGTGCAACTGTTCCGATAAAAAATTCTTTTACATTTAATTCTGCCTTGCTCATTATCAGAATCAAATCCGCTTCTACTTCATGTGCATAATCAAGTATCATTTGAGGAACATTTGTTCCGCGTAATGTTTTTACAGAGCATTTAATACCTTGCGCTTTAATATGTTTCCAAACCTGGTTGGAATAAGAAATCAGTTTGTTTTCTGATTCCTCATCTTTTTGTGACAAAATAGAAATAATGCGAATGGAAGCATCAAACTGTTTTGCGAGCTTTATGGCGTTATCTACTTTTTCGCGGGTTTCTTTAGTAAGGTCAAGTGGTAATAAAATGGTTTTGCAACCATCACGATGTACTTTACCACGAATGGTAATTACCGGATGTTTTGATTCACGCACCATTTTGAATGCATTCTTTCCAATGATTTTATTTAATGTAATTTTGGAAGTAAGCCCAACCATTACGATAGGATTAATCACATCGGCTACTTTGTTGATTTCTTCATAGACGTTTCCTTTGCGAACCATGGTTTCAACCACACAACCGGTTTTTTCTGCCGCTTCTTTTGCTAATTCAGCCAATCTTTTTTGAACTGATGATCCTGTTTGCCCCTCTTCTTCTACTGACAAAAGCACTATTTTAGATTTTGTTAATCTTGCTAAATTGTAAGATTGATTCAACGCGATAATGGTTTGCTCAGTGGAATCAATAGGCACCAGAATGGTGTTTGAGGAGTTTGACATGTTGTATATTGTTTTTTAAATTTTTTACAAAAGTACGCTAAAAAAGTTCAAAAAAAACAAACTCAACGTTAAGAGAATATTACTCACCTGCGTTTTTGCCGTCTTCGTAGAAATACTGGTGGGGATGTCCAACGGTTTTTAGAGGCCACAAATCTATAACAAAATTTTCAATTAATTGCAAGTTTTCCATAAATATTTATTACTTTCGCAGCCTGCTTTTAAGATTTAAGCAGAAATAACAATTTTAAACCTTTTAATAAAAAACAAAAAT
>DASRRA010000044.1:0-2999 GCA_035696085.1 Bacteroidia bacterium
TTCTCAATGTATTCGCTTTTGCAGCTGCATCTGAAAATGATACAAATAATCTATCGTTTGCTGGATTTGGATACACAGAGAAATTGCTTCCAACAGTTGGCTGACTGATTCCAGTTGTAACCACCGGATAACTACCACTGATTTCAAAATACCCAATGGATGCGTAATCAGAATAACCTGTCGTTTTTGGATCCAAATATCCAACACCATCAATTTCCAAATAGTAAGTTCCGGCAGCAACACTTTTTGAAATGCTTGCATCCACTCCATAACTTCCACCTGATGCAGTTGGATTTGACAGTTGAAGCTCTGTTCCGTTTTCATCTAATAATCTTGCCTGAATATCCAAAACAGCTTCATCTGCTGTCCAGATTTTATCACTGCTTTGAATTTTCAATGTGATGGTACCGGCGCCACATTTAATTTTAAAATAATCTTTGTCTGTTCTGGTTGTAATAACACCATTATTTTTTGCAGCTAAAACGGTTCCGTCTGTTTCAGGCACAATAGCTACTGCAGTGGCCGTTGTGTTGGCATCTTCATCTTTTCTGTAACCTACACTTGGGTTACCGGCAATAATAGAAACATCATCCTGAACATTTGGTGCCCCACCATGAGCCGTAGCTCCGTTGTATTCACCCTTACTCCATTGCCAGATATCTCTGTTGGCCGTTTGATAGTTGTTACCCATAATTGGTCCCCAGTTACCTTGACCTTTGTAATAGTTTCCATCATTTGTACTACCATCATGCTGTAATCCAAATGCATGACCTGATTCGTGAGAACCGGTAACCACCATATCATTTACATCGGCAACCAGGTTGTCAAAAAACACCCAGCAAATATCCGTTCCATTGTTTGCGATGGAACCGATGTCGGCAATTCCTCCACCACTTCCCCAGCTGTCGGTATATACCACCATATGTCTTAAGGCTTTTGATTTTCCATCAAACACAGCTCTATCTGTTGTTACGTTAACATTGAATGGACGATATTTTTCAGCAACACCCGCCCAGATTTGTTTCGCTTTTGCATCTGAATAATTTGGTCCGTGACATTGTAAAGCTCCACCCATTTGACTATTCCAATATGAATCGTTCACGTATTCCCCATCAAAATCAAGATATAATACGAAATCCGCACCGGGTAAACTGCTGAATGCAGCTTGTGCCGTAGTGCGTTGAACTCCCGTTTCTTGGTTTGTTTGTGCTGGTTGTTTACCTGTAGAAGCAGTAGCCGGCATCACACAAATCAATGTATTTACATCAACACTTTTTAATTCTACTTGTTTTGTTTGAGGGTTAGTAGAAATTTCGTATCCATCTTTGCTATCTATTACAATTTTTCCTTTAATCTCACTTGAATTACCATATATATAGAATATGGACGTTTTTACATTCAATACTTCTCCGTACACTTTTACTTCCTGCCCTTCAGATTGATCTTCGATAATTTTATAATCAATCGATTTGGTTGATGATACGGGCATGCTCAGCGACTGGCGTGCCTGATAATTTTTGCTTGTGAGATTTTGAGCAAAATCCTTTACATCACCCAAGGTAATGCTTTCACCTGTTTGCGCAACAGAACTTGTTATTGCAGCAAGCATGAGGACTGCTGAAAACGTTAATCTGAATTTTTTCATGTTAATTTAATTTTAGAGCTTTTTTGTTGATTTAATTATTATTTAGTTGAGGTTTATTCGAGGTTAATTGCTTGTTTTTACGATCAAGTCATTCATCTCCTGCCTTCCTTCTCCTATAAAAATAGCTGTTTAAGGAGCCTTTTTCAATGAAAAAATGCGCATTTTATTAAATATCGGGTTTCGTATTTTTTATAAAAAAAGCTGGAAACAGGCCAATTTTTACTAAATTTGTTAAAATTTGAATAATGTCCAAAAATCTCTTCAGCCTTATCAAAAAGCTTTCGCCTAATGAAAAAGGTTACTTTAAAAAGGCCTCTAAACTTTATTCCATGGATGGAAATAGCGTGTATATACGCCTTTTTGATGTTCTTGATAAACAATCGCATTACGATAAAAAAGAGGTGGATAATTTTTTTGATGATAAGAAAATAAGCGCACAATTACCGGTTTTATCCAATTACCTGTATCATCTTATTTTAGACACACTGGAAGAGTTTCACTCAGGAAAAACAGCAGAATCAAAATTAAAAAAATCACTTGCCAATGCCGAGCAGCTTTTTATCAAAGGCTTGTATGATCAGTCGCGTATGCTTATTGATAAAATACGAGTAAAAGCCGAACAGGGTGAAAATTTTATGCTGCTGTTGCAGCTTTACTTGCTAGACGGAAAATTGGCATTGGTAGAGCAAAACATTGAAAATTTAAAAAAACACGCCGATAACTTTAATGCCTATCAAAAAGCAGTTCACAAAAAATATGAAAATTACACGGAATACCGGCGGCTGGTCTCTTCTATTTTTTATTTATCCAAAAGCTCCGGAAGACATTTAAAGTCTGAAAAAGACCAGGTAGAGTTAGAAAAGATAATGAACCATCCGTTGCTGTCGGATAAAAAATTAGCGCTTTCCATATCTGCCCTCAATAATTTTTTACTCATACATAGTTATTATCATGATATTAAAAAAGATAGGGATATTCCTTTGTCTATTCAATACAACATGGAGCGCATTGCGTTGCTGGAAGCAAACATTGGCTATACCTCGCAATGGCCATCATTTTATCTCAGTGCATTACACAACCTGCTTTTAAATGCCGGAGAAACCTATAATCTGGAGTTGTTTAACCTCTTATTAGAAAAGGTAAAAAATGCAAACAACACTTTAAAAATCAAACCCATTCCAGAAGTAGAAGCATTCCGAAATTTAATCTATTTACAATATCGCATCTTTCATAGTTTTATATCCGGTGACTTCCATGAAGCCATTCATTTCATAAAAGGCAACGAACAAAATTATTATGCAATTCATAAAGAAAAAGGAAAAGAAGAAGCTCTGATCTATTGCCAAAATTTATC
>DASRRA010000045.1:0-5916 GCA_035696085.1 Bacteroidia bacterium
CAGCTACCCATTTTCTCATCAATCAATTTAATTGTTGCATCCGGATCAAAATCTCCTGAAAGACAAATGGCCATATTGTTCGGCACATACCAGTACTCATAGAATTTTTTGATTTCCGTTAAAGAAGGATTTTTTAAATGCTCAATCGTACCGATTGTTGTTTGTGTTCCATATGTATTTGTTGGGAACAATCCGGAAAGAATATTTTCCCAAATTTTTCTTTTATCATCATCCAATCCACGGTTCTTTTCTTCATATACTGCCTCCAACTCCGTATGAAATAATCGCAATACCGGGTTACGGAAACGCTCTGATTCAATGCTTAACCATTTATCCAATTGATTAGAAGGAATGTCATTTTGGTAATAGGTTCTATCCAACGATGTATACGCATTCGTGCCAACAGCCCCCAAACTCGATATCATCTTCGGGTACTCATTCGCAATTGCATACGTAGCAGCTACTCCGGATATACTATCAATTTGATGATACATTGCTTTGCGCTTTGCTTCATCTGTTGTTTTTCTATATTCTTGAAATAGGGCTTCAATTTTATCCAGCTCTACTTTTTCTTTTGCATAATCTTTTGTACCGTATTTATCTGTTCCTTTAAATAGCATGTGCTCTAAATAATGCGCCAATCCTGTTGCATCATGTGGGTCATTTTTACTGCCGGCACGTACTGCAATATAGGTTTGAATACGGGGTGCATTTTTATAAACGCTCATGTACACGGTAAGTCCGTTGTCGAGTTTATAAATACGCGCGTTTAACGGGTCGTTCGGAACCGTTTTATATTTATAGGTTTTAACAGGTTGTTGTGCGTGCAGCATACTTGTAAAAAGTAAAAACGTAGCAGCAATACGTTTAATTAAGATTGATTTTTTCATAGCAAAAAAAGTTTGTGTAAAAGTAACTTAATTTGTGACTATGCAAAAAATATCTTGATGATTGGTAGCTGGAGAGGATAAAAGGGAATTCAATTAGGGGTTAATAAAAATACTGCGTATTTATTAACCCCCAACCGTTTTAGTTCAAATTAAAATGTTCCGTAGCCATTTGTTGAATAGCTGTTCCGATCGCCAGGGATGATGTCGCTGCCGGTGATGGTGCATTCAATACGTGAATCGCATTGCCATTTACTTCAATTTTAAAGTCGTCAATCATTTCTCCTTCTGGTGCCAGGGCCATGGCGCGCACTCCTGCACGTCCCGGTTTCAGGTCGTCCAGCTCCAAGGATGGTATTAATTTTTGAAGACGTTTGAGGAAGAATTTTTTAGAGAACGCACCTCTGTATTCATCCAATCCGAATTTTATATTTTTTGCAAAAAACTTCCAAGTGCCCGCAAATCCAAATGCTTCAGCGGTATCTTTCAGGGAAAAATCCGTTTTGCCATAACCTTCGCGTTTAAATACGAATACGGCATTCGGACCGCATTCCGTGCCGCCATGTATCATGCGCGTGAAATGCACTCCCAGGAATGGGTATTTCGGATTAGGTACCGGGTAAATTAAGTTTTTTACCTTGCTTAATCCTTTGTCTGTTAAATCGTAATAATCTCCGCGAAAACCAACAATAGCGGTATCTATCTTCGCACCTTCTTTTTTAGCGATGCGATCACTTTGTAACCCTGAGCAGGTGATGATGTATTTACCAACAAATTTTCCTTTCGGTGTGATCACTGTAGTGGAATCACTATGTTTTTCAAAGCCTGTTACTTCATGTCCGGTTAGTACTTTACTGCCTTTAAATTTAGCATGGATCAGTTCTGCGTATTTTTTTGTCACATCTACGTAATCAATAATTCCCGTGCAGGGCACCCATAAGCCTTCAATTCCGGTGCAATATGGTTCAATCTCCTTAATTTGGTTGGCATTGATCTTCTCAATGCCTTCCACACCGTTGGCCATACCATTATTAAAAACGCGGTTCATATGCGCCAACTCCGATTCATCCGTCGCCACTACTATTTTGCCGCAAATATCATGTTTAATGTTGTGCTCTTTTGCAAAAGCTACCAGTTCGCGGCGCCCGTCCACACAGTTCTTCGCTTTATAAGAGCCCGGTTTGTAGTACAACCCGGAGTGGATAACGCCTGAGTTATGCCCGGTTTGATGCGGACCAACTTCCGCTTCTTTTTCCAATACCAGCACTTTTTTATCCGGGTATTTTACATTGATTTTATATGCTGCAGCCAACCCCACAATTCCACCGCCTACTATAATGACATCAAACTGGTTATTTTCCATTGGTTTTAGATTTTCGGCAAAAATACTACAATTAAATGAATTGTTGAAATCGTACGATTGCACAACCTGACAGGTTTATGGTCATAAGATGTGAAGTTTTGAATTATTGAACAGTATTTTATAAAAAGCAACCTGTCAGGTTTAAAAAGATTGGAAGCGGAATATTTACCTATCGTCGGCTCCAGCGGTCCCGCTTTCCGCTTCAAGCTGCCTTTCTCTTTCATTCCATTGATTTTAATTCATACGAGGCAGGCTTTCCGCTGCAATCGGGGCTAGAAAGAAGCGGAGTCCCTTCGAATATTACCATCCTCACATTCCTTACTCGCGCTCACACTGGCTTTTTAGCCCCGATTGCAGCGGAAAGCTTTGACGTAGCACAGCGGAGTCAAACTTGCAGCGGAAATGTGCCTAGGCTAAAGCTACGGCGCACGAGGACGGGACCGCTGGAGCCGAAGAGAGATAGACTTTTCGCTCCTAACCATTTCAATTATGCACCTAATGATTGAATCACCTTTGTTAACATCGGTGGATGAAACCTTTCAGGTTGTGCGCTGTTTAGAAGCCGTAAAGACCGACAATTAAAATTAAACCCCAACCGTTGATTTTTCTCATTAAATTCTTTTCCGTAACGGAAAAAAGTTAAATTTGCAATCCTAATTGTAAATAAAATTAAGATGAGAACAATTGAATTTCGTGAAGCGCTTCGTGAAGCCATGAATGAAGAAATGCGTAGAGATGAGAAGATACTTTTAATGGGTGAAGAGGTTGCTGAATATAATGGAGCCTATAAGGTTAGTAAAGGTATGTTAGCCGAATTTGGCGAAAAAAGAGTCATTGATACGCCTATTGCTGAGCTTGGATTTACAGGTATTGCCATCGGTGCAGCTACCAACGGGTTACGCCCGATTGTAGAGTTCATGACATTTAACTTTTCTCTTGTGGCAATCGACCAGATCATCAACTCAGCAGCAAAAATGATGAGTATGAGTGGTGGACAATTTTCAGTGCCTATCGTATTCCGCGGTGCTACTGCATCTGCAGGGATGTTAAGTTCTCAGCACTCACAAGCATTTGACAACTGGTATGCAAACTGCCCGGGTTTAAAAGTAATTGTTCCATCCAATCCCTATGATGCAAAAGGCTTGTTAAAAGCAGCTATCCGTGACAATGATCCGGTTGTGTTCATGGAAAGTGAGCAAATGTATGGTGATAAAGGCGAAGTACCTGAAGGAGAATATGTACTTCCTATTGGTGTTGCAGATATTAAGAAAGAAGGAAAAGATGTAACCATCGTTTCTTTTGGTAAAATTATGAAACAAGCGTTAGGCGCGGCTCAGGAGCTTGAAAAAGAAGGTATAAGTGCAGAAGTGATTGATTTACGCACCATTCGCCCGATTGATTATACAACTGTAATCAATTCCGTAAAAAAAACCAACCGCCTGGTGATCGTAGAAGAGGCTTGGCCATTGGGTTCTATCGCAACAGAAGTGACTTTCAAAGTGCAAAAAGAAGCATTTGATTACTTAGATGCTCCTATTTTACGTGTTACTCCGGCTGATGTGCCATTACCATATGCACCTACCTTAATCGATGCCTCTTTACCAAATATTGATCGTGTGGTAAAAGCGGTGAAAGAAGTAATGTATGTGACGAAATAAGAATTATGAAAGATAAAAGAAAAGGAGGGTCAATAGAATCCCTCTTTTTTTATGCCCTTTCCACCCGATTTTAGAAGTGTATCTAATTTTTCTCAACAGCTGTGTTTTCCGTTAAAAAGAGCAGCTAAAAAAGCTAAAATGTATAAAAAAAGAGGTACTTATATCCGATTCTTTTATAAATTAGCAGCCAAAATTTTAATAATCATTAAAAAACATAAAAAATGAAAGTAACAGTAGTAGGAGCTGGTAATGTAGGTGCAACGTGTGCCGATGTTATTGCTCAAAGAGAATTGGCGAATGAAGTGGTATTGTTGGATATTAAAGAAAATTTTGCTGAAGGAAAAGCACTTGATATCTGGCAAACAGCTCCAGTCAATCTATATGACACACGTATTAAAGGATCTACTAACGATTACTCCAAAACAGCTGAGTCTGATGTGGTGGTAATTACCTCCGGATTGCCACGTAAACCAGGCATGAGCCGCGATGACCTGATTTCTACTAATGCAGGAATCGTGAAAAATGTTACTGAAAATATTTTAAAATATTCTCCAAAAGCAATCATCATCGTTGTTTCCAACCCATTGGATGTAATGACGTATTGCGCTTACTTAACTGCTAAAATTAACCCAAACAGAGTATTTGGTATGGCTGGTATCCTGGATACAGCGCGTTACCGTGCGTTTTTAGCAGAAGAATTAAACTGCTCACCAAAAGATATTCAAGCGGTATTAATGGGTGGACACGGAGATACAATGGTTCCATTGCCACGTTACACAACTGTTGGTGGAATTCCGGTAACCGAACTAATTTCAAAAGATAAATTGGATGCAATCATTGAACGTACGAAAAAAGGTGGTGGAGAAATCGTAAACCTATTAGGTACTTCTGCATGGTATGCACCAGGAGCATCTGCAGCACAAATGGTAGAGGCAATTGTTCGCGATCAAAAACGTATTTTCCCAGTTTGTGCTTGGTTGCAAGGGGAGTATGGTTTGAAAGATATCTACCTAGGTGTTCCGGTTAAACTTGGTAAAAATGGTATCGAACAAATCATCGAATTGAAGTTAAACGATGAAGAGAAAAAATTACTTGCTGATTCTGCAAAAGCAGTAAAAGAAGTAATGAATGTATTGGATGACATGAATGCTGCTGTTTCTAAAAAATAAGTAGCATCCTTCAATAAAAATAAAAAAGCAAACACATTTGTGTTTGCTTTTTTTATTATGATTCTTTTCTATGTGTTACGTGCTTTAATTTTTTTTAACCACAATAGACACATAGCTAATATGCTTAAAAATTCAAATTCAGATGAAGCTTCACTTCATCCAATAACTGTTCACGTTCCGATTTTTTTATTTGTCTCGTCAGTAACACACCAAGAAGCCCAAATTGTCTGGACAACGCATTTACCCAAGGGTTGGGAATGGATTCTATAATTTCAATGGTGTCTTTTTTGTACGTAATGACTAAACCAGCCATACTTGTTCTTTTTACTTTAATCGATTTTCCGATCAGGTGTTTTTGGATGCTTACCTTCAGGTCAGGAAATGCTTTTTCAATACTTGCTTGAATATCCTCCAGTTGGATATTCGATTTGGAAGTAATTAATTTCATTTGTTAGATTGTTTGTTTGTTGTTTATTAATTTGTCTGTTGAACCAAATATAGGCAAGTTTAATCATAATACGGATTCATAATATCCGCTGACGAATAATCACCTTTTCGCCAGAATTGCCCCGGATTGATGGAACCTGTATATTCATTGCTATAAATCACCAATTGTTTTCTGTCCCATCTGCTTTTTTGCGGATCTTCAGAAGGATCAAAATAGGTAAGCTTCACACGCAATTTGGTTTTAATACCACCCTCATATTTAGGCGTAGCAAAGGACCAGTATTCATTTGATTTCAAGGTGAGCATATGATAGTTCGCACCATTGGACGGTAAATACTCAATGTCTTTCCATTCACCCGCTGTATTCATAGCTTGCACCACCATATTCAAAC
>DASRRA010000046.1:0-2257 GCA_035696085.1 Bacteroidia bacterium
TGCAGCACTTATTCTTTTTCTATAATGAATGGTCATTAATCCAAACACCAAATAAAATGAATGCAATGCGCCCCAGATAATAAAGTTCCAGCTGGCCCCATGCCATAATCCACTTAATAAAAAAACAATGATTAAGTTTCGATACCATTTGATTTTTGTTGTTCGGTTGCCTCCTAATGGAATGTATACATAATCTTTAAACCAGGTAGAAAGTGAGATGTGCCATCGTGTCCAAAACTCACTTATAGTTGTTGACAAATATGGGCGATTAAAATTTTCCATTAAATCGTACCCCATCACCTTCGCAGCACCAATGGCAATATCCGAGTATCCTGAAAAATCACAATATATTTGTATAGAAAAAAAAAGGGTTGCAATAATAATAGGTAAGGTTGAATAATGCTGTGGATTGCCATAAATTGCATTTACATATTCAGCCAGGCGATCAGCAATCACTACTTTTTTAAACATACCATAGGCCATTTGATTTAACCCATTTGCTGCACGCTCATATGAAAAAACTTGTTTTTCATGAAACTGGTGAAGAATGTTTTGGGGGCGTTCAATGGGTCCTGCAACTAGCTGTGGGTAAAACATCACATACAGTGAATAAATTCCGAAATGACGCTCTGCTCTCTGATTTCCCCTGTATACTTCTATGGTATAGCTCATTGCCTGAAAGGTGTGAAAGGATAATCCAATCGGCAATAAAATGGTTAAATAAGGGATGGGATTATGAAGACCAATTAATTCGGCAAGACCAGTTATATTTTCATTCAAAAAATTAAAATATTTGAATACGGCCAGTATGCTTACATTTGAAATAATACTAATTATTAAATACAAGCGCCGTGTCTTGGGGTCCTTTGCGCGCTCTATAAATATACCCGCGTAATAATCAACGATGATAGTAAAAAAAAGAATAAGGATATAAACCGGCCGAAAGAACATGTAAAAATAGCAACTTGCAGCCAACAGGAGTGCCCATCGGTAATTGGATTTTAAAAGAAAAAAAAGGATAGTAACTAAAGGAAAGAAAAAAAGAAATTGTGCTGAATTAAAAAGCATTGCTTTATTAACGGTTATTTTTGACCATAATTAATGTTTGTATTCCCTCATCAATAGTCACTTTTGGTTCCCAATCGATAAAACTCTTCAACTTTGATATATCTGCTAGTAAATGCATACGCTCTACTTTACGCACTTTTGCCGGATCTATCTCAATGGTAATTTTTTCACCCAACTGACGCTCAAATGCTTCTACAATCTCTGTTACAGAATATTCAATTCCTCTTCCTAGGTTGAATACATCAATTCCTTTTTTAAATTTATTCACCAAAAAATGAATCGCTACCGCCATATCCGAAGTATGAATAAAGTCACGTTTGGGTGTAAGATTGCCTAACTGGATGGTGCGTTGCCCTTTGTTCAATTGTTGTTGAATTTCAGGTATCAGATGCGGGTTTGTTTCATTAGGACCAAATGCATTAAAAAACCTGCAAAGTATTACTGGTATTTGTGTCTTTAAATGAAACTCATTGCATAAATGTTCGCCTGTTAACTTGGATAATCCATATATATCCAGTGGGTTCAATGCATTTGTTTCTTTGATTGCATGATCCACTATCGGATAAACAGCAGCAGTGGATGCAAACAATACCAGTTCAAGTGAGGATAATTTACTTGCCGCCTTAAGCAGGTTCATTGTTCCTTGTATATTGATATTGCTGGATTCAAATGGATATTTATTACAATATGGTATGAAATGAATAGCAGCTAAATGAATGATTTGATGTGGGTTTATCTTTTGTACGGCCGCATCTAGCGCTGATTCATTCAATAAATCAATCTCTAAAAAATGGTCATCATCAATTGTTAAAAAGGATCTGTTTCCGAACGATAAATTATCAACAACAAAAATTTCATAATTGTATTTTTGAAATTCAGCAATTATTGCCGAACCGATGAATCCTGCACCTCCGGTAACTATTATTCGCTTCATTTAGCAGCCTGCATTATTAATTCATTGTAAAATTCAAATGTATTGTTTTTTGAGTAATTTATAATAATTTTTTGATATAAATTTTCCGCAAGCTGCTGTGACAATTCAAGATTGATGCAAGCCTCCTTTAGAGCGGCATACAACTCATCTTGGGAGCCATTTTCAAAAAAATAAATTTCCTTATCAGAAAAAAGCTCTTTGATAGTTGGTGTATTAGGTGCTACAACAGCCATGTGTGAGGCACCATATTCAAAA
>DASRRA010000047.1:0-2811 GCA_035696085.1 Bacteroidia bacterium
TTATTGGTTAAACAGAATAGAAATGTCGGAGATAACTATAAGTTTATTAAATAAAGTTGATGAAGTAACAATTAATAAAATAAAAAATGATTTGTTGGAAGATTGCAACAGCAAGCTCATTGACGGAAGACTCATCATGAATTATGGAGCGATAATTATATCTGCCGAAAAATGATCCATAAATAAATGCAACTTTTTACACCGTTGTTCAGTTCGACAGGGGTCTTGCCCCTCGGCCAATACAACATAATTGAATGGAGAGGGCAGATCCCGGGAGTTTAATAAGTGAAAAAATCCAAGCTAATTATTATATCATAACTTAGAGATAAATCATCTTCCTCTAAATATTCTATATGGAAGTACACCACCCTCATCATCCCACACATAAAAAGAAATGGACTGAGTACCTGCTTGAATTTTTGATGCTGTTTCTTGCAGTATTTCTTGGATTTATTGCAGAAAACCTGAGGGAAATATCTGTTGAGAAACATCGTGCTAAAGAATATATGCATTCTTTGATTGAAGATTTGGAAGCGGATACATCAAATATCCAGTCAACGATTTCTTTAGCTGAAGTAATAAAAAATCAAACTGAAAATCTTGTTGAACTAATTAATAACGGTCTTGACAAAAGTGAGATCGCCCAACTTTACCGGTTAAACTTAATAACAGGCAAGGTTGTGCAGGTCAGTTTCGAGGATAGAACTTCTTCGCAATTAAAAAATTCAGGTAGCCTCAGAATGGTTAAGAATTCAACAATAGCGGATTCGATTAGGTCCTATTGGGAAAACACAAAGATTATAGAAGGTATAGCGGACAGGTATAGTGAATTTTCTGCTAAAGCGTCAGATGTAGGTGTTCAAATATTTAATAACAAATACTACGGGCAACCCGATCCTGCCAATCGTTTTATGATTATAGTTGATTCTTCAGCAACATTAGCAAATAGTGACCCAACATTATTGATACAATTTAGCAACAGAAAAAGGATACTGGGGAATATTCTGTTCATATATGAATCCAATATGAGTGAGACAAAATTGCAGGCTGCAAACCTGATTTCATTGATCAATAATGAATATCATTTTAAATAACAGCAACAACTGAAAAATTGAAATGTGTTTATTTATTCTGTGCAGCTTACAATTGGAAATCATTGACTTTCTGTATAAGAACTTGCGTAAAGCAGGGTGTTAGGCACAATACAAAGGATAGATTACAATGAACGCAATAATTTTTAATGAAGCAGGCCTGTGGACAGAGAACCTCAAACTATCTGACACAGAAATTAACGAACCAAAAGAAAATGAAGTGCAAGTAAGAATTCTTGCACGCCCAATTAACCCGTCTGACGAAATGTTTATTAGGGGTGTTTACCGACAGAAACCCGAATTTCCACAAATAGCAGGACTTGAAGGTGCAGGTATAATTGAAAACGCAGGTAAAAATTTAGACAGGGCATTGATTGGACAACACGTTGCATTTAGGGCTAAAGGAACCTGGACAGACAAGATTAATATTCCTGGGGACTCTTTTAGAATTGTTCCAAAAGAAATACCTTTTGAAATTGCTTGTCAGCTAACCCTGAATTCTTTTACAGCATACGCACTTTTGGAACTTTCCAACCTTGCAGCCGGCCAATGGCTTTTGCTTACTGCAGCAAGTTCATCTGTTTGCAAACAAATCATACAATTGGCAAAGGCAAAGGAAATAAAAGTAATTGCATTGGTAAGAAAAGACGAGCAAAAAAAAGGTTTGCTGAACTTGGGTGCAGACTTTGTTTTAAACAACGAAACTGAAAGTATAGAAGAACAGGTTACTCAAATAGCAAAAAGCGGAGCAAATGCAATCCTTGATTCTGTCGGCGGAGCGTTGGGTTCAGCAATGATTAAGGTTGCTGCACCTTTTGGCAAGATTATTATTTATGGAAGGCTAAGTCCAGACGAAACTTCGTTTGCTTATGGAACGGTAATATACAAAAACTTAAAAATTGAAGGCTTTGGGATTGACCATTGGCTAATTGGCAAAACCAAAGACGAATTAAACTTAGTTTGGCAAGAACTCACGACATCTGTAAATAATGGGACACTAAAATTACATTGCGACAAATTGTTTGACCTGAAAGATTTTAATGAAGCAATTATATTTTATAGAAACACAAGCGGCAAAGTTGTATTGAGATAAAAATGTACTTTGCCTTCTTTCCGCCCGGGGTCTTGCTACACGGCCAGTGCACCATAATTGAATGAAAAGAGCAGGCCCCGAGAGTTTAGTTACGACAATTGTTGTTGCAGTATCAGCATCCTTCTTTCATAGATCTTCGCAGCAACTATTGAATATGCTCAGCAAGAATTTAGGTACATTTATGAAACTTATTTTGCATGGAAGTACATCATCATGCCCACACTCCCGATAGCCATCGGGAAAGGAAAAAATGGACACATTATTTTTGGGAGTTTTTAATGTTATTCCTGGCTGTGTTCTGTGGGTTCCTGGCAGAGAACCAGAGAGAGCACATGGTTGAACATGAGCGGGAGAAGCAATACATGAAATCAATGCTCGATGATTTAAAACAGGATACGGCAGAAATCAACGCGGCGGTATCATCTATTGATCACTATTTTGATCCCGTCCTTAGAAAGTCAACAGTTTTACTTTATCTTGACCATTTCTCGGACAGTACTATTAAAGAAATGTATGATACGGTTCCAAAATCTTCAAAGTTCTTTACGATTACTTTTCAGAATAGTACCGTTACACAATTAAAAAACTCTGGTAACCTGAGATTGATCAGAAATAAAGAAATAACAG
>DASRRA010000048.1:0-3044 GCA_035696085.1 Bacteroidia bacterium
GAGAGCATAAATAAATCCGGAACATGCGCCCGCCAGATCAAATCCCCAGGCATTAGTAGCTCCTACTTTATCACAAACAACATTGGCTGTGGATGGAAATACAAAATCAGGTGTAACGGTTGCAACGATAATCAGGTCAATATCCAATGCACTGATTCCACGCTTCTTTAACAGGTCCTCTATGGCTTTGGTGCACATATCACTTGTACCCATACCTTCTCCTTTTAGAATTCTGCGTTCTTTAATTCCGGTGCGTGTTTCAATCCACTCACTCGTGGTATCTACCATTTTTTCCAATTCCTCGTTTGTCAGGATATAGTCAGGAACATGTCCTCCAACCGCGGTAATGGCAGCATTAATTCCTTTCATTGAAATGCTAATTTAATTTTATCTGATAAATTTGCCTCTATAATATCTTTGGTTAGCAACAGCATATTCTTTACTGCTTTGCTATTCGAAATGCCATGTCCTATCATTACGGTAGAATTGATACCCAATACAGGGGTGCCACCATAATTCTCATAATTAAAACGATCAAAGTAGGCGTCTTTTATCCCTTTTTTGCGGATGAGTGTATAAAATGCTTCTGCTGCTTTTAATACCACATTACCCGTGAATCCATCACAAACAATAACGTCTGCTGCATCATTAAAAAGGTCACGTCCTTCTACGTTTCCAATAAAATTAAAATCTTTGCTGTCTTTCATCAAGCCATGAGCGGCCTGGGATACAAGGTTTCCTTTTTCAGGTTCTTCACCTATATTTAATAAGGAAACTTTAGGGTTGGAAATTCCATACACGTGTTCTGCGAAAAGCGAACCTAATACCGCAAATTGATAGAGCACATCCGGCTTACAATCTGCATTGGTTCCTACATCAAGGATCAATCCTTTTCCACCATTTTCTTTTGGAAGAACAGATGTAATACAAGGGCGAATAACCCCTGCTATTGTTTTTACACTAAACATAGATCCTACAAGCATGGCACCTGTATTACCATTGCTGGCAAATCCATCTATTTTCTTTTCTTTTAACAGTCGAAAACCAACTGCAATACTCGAGTCCGGTTTTTGAGAGAACGCCTTTGTCGGGTGTTCTCCCATACCAATTACCTCTGTGGTGTGAACAATTTCAAAAGCTGATGCGTCAGCACCTTGGGCTGAAAGACCAGAACGAATTTGACCTTCATCACCTATCAGTACTAATTTAACGTCTTTGGGTAATTCACTATAAGCCAATATAGCACCTGAAATTGTTGCGTCGGGTGCAAAATCACCGCCCATAATATCTATACCTATCTTCATAAAAGAGGTTTAAA
Source organism: Bacteroidia bacterium (assembly GCA_035696085.1). Lineage (GTDB taxonomy): Bacteria > Bacteroidota > Bacteroidia > 2-12-FULL-35-15 > 2-12-FULL-35-15 > 2-12-FULL-35-15. The sequence goes on from DASRRA010000048.1 coordinate 1,319, forward strand.
TTATTATTTGAATGAACAAGATGGGGTTGCTCTGCTTATGCAGATGCTTTTTCCATTACTACTTTTCCTTTGTAGTAAAGCTTTCCTTCAAACCAATGAGCTCTGTGATATAAATGAGGCTGTCCTGTTGTTGGGCATGTAGCCAATGTAGAAGCTACTGCTTTGTCATGACCTCTTCTGCTATCTCTTCTTGCTCTCGATAATTTTCGCTTTGGATGTGGCATTGTTTCTTAATTTTTGATGATTATAACTATTGATTAAAATTCGCTTTTAATTTAATTTTATATTCTTTAAGTCGTTCCAACGCGGATCAACCGGATCCTGTGCTTCACGCTCTGTTAAATATTTTTTCAATTTGGATAAAACCTGCTTGTTACAAGTAGGCACTCCATTTTCATCCTCCGGATGAACACGTTTTATCGGTAAGGATAAAATAATGTATTCATAAAAGTATTGCCTTAAATCCAGCTGATGTTCATTAGCAGGAATGGTAATGATATCGTCATCTTCATCTCCTGTTTCATGCCCCCCTACTTTCACAATCAGCTTGTAATTGCCTTCTAAAGGCAGATCAAACTCTTCTGTACATAAGTCACAATTTACTTTTACGGTTCCATGAATCTCCGATTGCAGGATCATCATGGTCGATTGCTTCAACAGTGTTAAATCAATCGTAATATTACCTTGTTTAATCTCTGAATAATCAAGGTTTTCAAAGAACTTGTCTCCTATCTCAAACTGAAATTCATGCTCACCCAAGCTCAACGCTGCAAACTGAACAACATAGTCTTTCCCGGCTTTCATTTGTAGTTTTTTTAAGAAAGACGGCAAAGATAGAAAATTCCAACTTATAACAAAAAGGAATTTGGAATTAAATTGTAGTTTTTTAGGGAAATAGGGAGGAAAAGATCAAAAAATAGGAAAAATTGAGGCATTTTTCAAAAAATCAGATCTATGTTCCTAATATGGTTAAATTAAAATTAACCACTATCGGCACCTCGCAAAATTTTATCGCTCGCGTTTAATCGGATTGATTTTTAACGGATTAGCTGTTATTTCCTGGTATTGTTTCCGGGATCGGTAGATATCAATTGCAGTATAAACAGCCTTTCTAAATGACTCTTCGGACGCTAAATTTTTACCAGCAATATCATAAGCAGTTCCATGATCCGGGGAAGTACGCACCACCGGTAAGCCTGCCGTAAAGTTTACGCCTGAATTAAAAGCAATGGTTTTAAATGGAATTAATCCCTGATCGTGGTACATCGCCAATACCGCATCAAATTTCTTATAACTGCCATTGCCAAAAAACCCATCCGCTGGGTACGGTCCGTATACCAGTATACCTTCTTCTTTGGCCGTATTAATAGCCGGACTAATGGTTTGTTGCTCTTCGTTTCCAATCACACCATTATCGCCGGCGTGTGGATTTAATCCCAATACTGCTATTTTAGGCTTACGGATCTCAAAATCCTGTATCAGGGATTTGTTTAATGCTTGTATTTTTTTCAAAATTTTATCCGTGGTTAAGGTCGCTGCTACCTGCGTTACCGGGATATGCCCTGTAACTACGGCTACTCTTAACATATCACTCACCAAAAACATCAGGCTATTGCCATCTCCGAATTTTTCATCCAGGTATTCTGTATGCCCGGCAAATTTGAATTCCGGCGATTGTATATTTTCTTTATTAATAGGTGCTGTTACCAATACATCAATTTTTCCT
>DASRRA010000049.1:0-3612 GCA_035696085.1 Bacteroidia bacterium
AGTTCCACGTTAAAAAAATACCTGGATCGTGTTATCACCGAAAACAACCTTACCAAGGTAGGTGAAGTGTATCACCAGTTTGAAGGAAGCGGATACACCGCTGTCATCTGCTTAACAGAATCTCATATTTCTATCCACACCTGGCCGGAATTCAACCGCGTTACATTTGATGTGTTTTTAAGTAATTTTATGAAATACAATAATGATATTGCTAATTCCATACACGATGGTGTTCTTGCTTTACTGGATGCAACTGATGTTCAAAAAACTGTTTTAAACCGCTGATTCATTTTGTACGATGGAAAAACAAGTTACCTGTCCCGGTTGTAAAAAAAGTTTATCTCATAAATTGGTTCCCCCTTTATTGCTTCATTGCAATGCTTGTACAGCTGTTTTTACATTGCATTTACCGGGTGATCACACGTTTGTGAAAACCTATTACAATCCACCAATTGATTGTTCGGTTTTAAAACTGGGTGTCACAGGAATCTATTTGAATAGTGATTTTGAACTTATTGGCCGTATACGAAGTGTGAACTCTTTTGCCATCAGCAATGAATGGTTGATGTATTTCCAGGATGGTACATACAAGTGGCTAACAGAAAGCACCGCCAGCTATTTCGTCGTCGATAATCAATCTATCCTATTAAACAGTAGAGAAGTAAAAGATAAAAAGGCAGGAAGTAATGTAAAAATAAAAGATCACAAATACCGGATAACAGAAATCTCTAAACAGCTGTTAATAGAAACAGAAGGCGAGATACCACTGGACGCGTACAGTGATGATGATTATTTTAAATATGAATTAATCAACCTTGAAAAAGAAAATGAGTTTGCAACCATTGTCTTACATAACAAGGATGAACTTGAAACTTTTTTTTCAAAAAAAGTGGAACTGAACAGTCTTGACTTAAAAGGCGTAACGGATTTTAAAGACTGGATATAAGTGAATAAAAACACGGGCATAGCAACGCAGGAAGTTACTTGCAGTAAATGCGGAGGCGTAATTAAACGTTTTCTGAAAGCTAGTGCTTATTCTATTATTTGCCCGCACTGTCAAACTACTTACAATGCGTTTTCAACCAATCTCGAAAAAACAAACGTTACTTTTAAAAATATATATCAAGCTTTTGATTTAGTACTTGGTCACAAAGGAATTATTAATGATACCTCTTACCTCGTTGTTGGTATTTGCAGGAAAAAAGAATTAGGTACTTCGTTCTGTTGGAACGAATATCTTTTATTTAACCCTTTAAAAGGATATGCGACGCTTGCTGAATACAATGGGCATTGGAACTTTATACAGGAATTATACACGACGCCGATAACCAGTCCTGATGACGCTATTTCGTATGAAGGCAATGATTATTCTTTTTATTCCATTTACACAACAGAAACTATTCAAGCATTAGGAGAGTTTCCATTTAAAATGACATCTTCTAATGTAAAAGTTACGGAGTATATTTGCCCTCCCTATATGTTATCTGTGGAAAGTTCAGCAGAAGAAAATGTTTGGTACAAAGGAGAATACATCAAAGGAAATGAAATAAAAAAGGGGTTTGGTCTTGAAAAAATCAAACCTCGGACTGGTATAGGTGCCAATCAACCTTTTGTATCAGGGTTTACACCCCGGGCCTTGGGTAAATTTGTTTTAGTGGTAATGTTAATTTTTTGTATATCACATCTTATTTTCTCCTACAATGCAGAGGAAAAAGTTGTGTTTGATGAAACGTATAATATATGGGATTCAACTGCTCAAAAAGAGATTTATACCCAACCTTTTAAACTGAGTCCGGGCTCGAAAAATTTAGAAATCAGAATTAACACCGATGTGGATAATGCCTGGATGTATACCGGGATCACACTTGTAAATGAAGCAAATGGCGATACATATGATGTGGATATCGAAGCGGAATATTACCATGGTTATGAGGATGGTGCCTCCTGGTCAGAAGGTAGTAGCTGGAACGCTAAAGTATTTTCACAGATTCCGGGAGGTAACTATTATCTAATCATTTATCCTGACAAGCAATCAAATGCTCGACCAACTCACCTGGAGGTAATCGTTACCCGGGATGTCACCATCACTTCCAATTTGGTTGTATCGTTAGCGATACTACTTATATTTCCTGCAATTTACTTTTACAGGAGGCAATCATTTGAAAGTAAAAGAGGAATGTGAACTTGAAAACTGTTGAACATGAAAAATCTATTTAATAAAAAAGACATCTGGTCATTAAAATATTATATTGCTTGTTGTGCGGTAGTTTTATCCCTCTACATTTATTCCATGTGTGTGGGATGGCGCTATTTAAGTTATGGAGAAGGCAGCCGTAAGCAAGACAAATCTTCACGTATCTATCATCATAAATAAAAACTGAATAAACATGGAAATGTTAAATTGCAAATACATCGTGGCAGCACTTGTATATTCCGCCTTAGGGATATTCATATTGATTGCAGCTTTCTGGATCATTGAAAAAATAACCCCAGAAAATTTATGGCTACAAATCATTGAAAAACAAAATAAGGCTCTTGCTATTTTAGCTGCAGCCTTTATGATTGCAGTATCGATTATTATTGCTTCTGCCATTCACGGATAATGGAATTAAAAAAAGAGAAAAACAACCAGTTATTATTGCTGATCTCTGTTTTTGTAATTGCTACCTGTGGTTTGATTTACGAATTGATTGCTGGCACGCTGGCAAGTTATTTATTAGGAGATTCCGTTACGCAGTTTTCTACCATCATTGGTGTTTACCTGTTTTCAATGGGTATAGGTTCCTTCCTATCCAAATACATTACCCGGAATTTGTTGGGATGGTTCATACAAATTGAAATATTAGTTGCCCTCATTGGTGGTTTTAGTTCCACCATTTTATTCCTCTGTTTTGAACACATCAGTGGTTTTCACGTCATCCTATATACCTTAATTATGCTAACCGGCACACTGGTTGGCCTGGAAATCCCTCTGCTCATGCGCATTTTGAAAGACAAGCTGGAGTTCAGTGAGCTTGTTTCGAAAATATTTACATTCGATTATATCGGTGCACTTTTCGCTTCTATTTTGTTTCCACTGTTAATGGTTCCTTATCTGGGCATTTTAAAAACCTCCTATCTGTTCGGTTTATTAAATGCCGTTGTGGCCATTATTCTTTGTTTTCAATTTGCTACCCAAACTACTTACATAAAAGCCTTGCGATTCCAGTCTATAATTGCATCTTTGTTTCTTCTTGCGGGATTTGTGCTGTCCGAACAAATTCAAAACTTTGCAGAGACCTTAACCTATAATGAAACAATAATTTTTTCCAAATCGTCACCTTATCAACGCATTATCTTAACCAGTGAAAAAAATGTTACCAAGCTATACCTCAATGGCAACCTTCAATTCAGTTCTGCTGATGAATACCGTTATCATGAAGCCTTGGTGCATCCGGGATTATCGCATCTAAAAACCCCCAAGCGAATACTCATCCTTGGCGGTGGTGATGGATTTGCCGTAAGAGAAGTATTGAAATATCCAAGTGTTGAAAGCATTACGCTTGTCGACCTCGATTCATCCGTTACCTCTTTATTTAAAAGTGCCGAGTTTTTGAAAAAATTAAATGGCAA
>DASRRA010000050.1:0-22694 GCA_035696085.1 Bacteroidia bacterium
CCTTTTTGTCATCTCAGCGATCTGGATATTCCGGTCGTTTCCTCCGCTATTGATTTGCAATGTTAATTTTGGAAAGCCTTTTCCATTCGGATATCCTGCCTTAGCCAGGTAGTCGCGAGCCTTCTCCAAATCGAAGGTATACCCTTTCAATTTTTGAGATTCGTAATTTTTAAAAGAGGGTGGAACAATTCCATAAACTGCCGGAACTCCTTCTCCCTGCAAGGTGTAGTTGACGATACGCTCCCGATCGATCGCATAGTTGAAGGCCAGTCGTACTTCTTTTTTATTAAAAACGTCGCCCATATGCTGAAACCCCATATAGTACACACTCATCGCAGGCACAATCTGAATCTCGAACGGAAAATTACCTTCCTTTGCATGATCAAGTTCACCCAAAACATTCGGTACCATTTCAATGGGCAAACGGAACATCATATCCAGGTTTCTTCTTTTAAATTCAGTCAACTCTACTTTCTTTTCTTTGATAAACGTAAACTTTAATCCGTTCAAATAAGGAAGCTGGTTACCCCATTCATCTTTGTTCCAATAATTAGGATTACGTTCTAAGGAAACAATTTGTCCTACTTGTATATTTTTAACCTGAAAAGGCCCTGTTCCAACACATTTGGTTTTCATTTGTATTGGTCCGTATTTCTCAAACGCTTCTTTGGGATAAATTAAACATCCTGTTGTTGCCAGTAGATTTAAAAAACCTGCGAACGGATGTTCCAATGTAATTTGTACCGTGTTCGCATCGATCACTTTTAAACCGGGGATACCATTTGGTAAAGGTGTTTTATTGACGGTACTTTGGTAATATTGACTAGCGCCCAGCACCAAGTCCTTAAATGTAGCGTTGTATAATTGATTTTCAGGAATGGCTGTACAGAGTTTTTCAAAACAAAATTTCACATCGTAGGCATTGAGTTCCCGCCCTTTACCATCTTCAAAGCAAGGATCATCATGAAATTTTACGCCTTTACGAATATGAAATGTCCAAATGGTAGCATCGTTGTTTTTTTCCCATGTCTCAGCCAGGCAAGGCACAACCGTAAGATCAGCTTGTGAAAGCTTGATTAAGCCTTCATATATTTGATAAACAATGTGTTGGGAAGTTTCTTCATTGGCACTTAGCGGAAAGAGGTTTCGAAAATCCTCAATTTCGTTCATACGAAATGTACCTCCATAATAAACGTCGCCGTGTTCTGCTTTGGTAAGTTCGCCTGTAGTATTCTTTTTGCTTCCGCATGAATAAACAAGCACAAGCAATAGAAAGTAAACTAATATTCTTTTAACAGGCATTCCGTCTGACCCTCCAATTTTCATTTAATAATCGACTCCATCTTACGTAAAAAGTCAGGAATAGTTCTAAAAATCAATTTCTAAAAGAACCGGACAATGATCCGAATGTTTGGCTTCCGATAGGATAGCCGCACGACTCAATTTAGATTCTAAATTATTGGAAACCATGTTGTAATCAATTCGCCAACCCAAATTTTTTGCGCGTGAATTGGCACGGAAACTCCACCAGCTATAATGGTGAGGCTCCTTATTAAAATGCCGGAAACTATCAATAAATCCTGACTTCATAAATTCATCAATCCACGTTCTTTCTTCCGGTAAAAAACCGCTGCTGTTGGCATTGCTTTTTGGATTATGGATATCAATCGGTTGGTGACAAATGTTGTAATCACCACAAATGATCAGTTTAGGACGTTCCTGTTTTAAGGTGTTGATGTAATTTTGAAAATCGTCCATCCATTTGTATTTAAATGTTTGCCGTAGTTCCCCACTGCTTCCGCTTGGATGGTAAACACTCATTACCGAAATATCTCCGTAGTCTGCACGTAAAACCCGTCCCTCATCATCGTATATTTTTATTTTGCAGCCGTATTCCACATGATCGGGTTTGCGTTTTGAAAAAATAGCAACACCGCTATATCCTTTTTTTACTGCAGGATGCCAGTAATGATGATATCCCATTTGATCAAACACTGTTAAATCAAGTTGTGTTGGTTCTGCTTTTAACTCCTGCATGCAAATGATATCCGGATCTGCTGCTTTCAACCAGTCCAATAATCCTTTGCTCATTGCGGAGCGAATTCCATTAACATTGTACGTTATAATTTTTGCCATTTCTCTGCGTATTCTTTGTTCCTACAAATGTATTAAATGCATTTGTTTGTACATAATTTAGTATTTTTAATTCGGTGAACTTCCCTAAAGCCATACTTTTTTTTGTCCTTCTTTATACATGTCTTACTTGCTATTCTCAAAATACCGGTAACCGACATGTACAAACAATCGCATTAAAGTCGGACACCATTCGATTGGATTCACTCAGTATTGTTCCTGGCTCTGTCTCCATCTCCTCTAACGGAACAGCACTTGATTCTTCTCTATACAAAATTAACTATGCTGAAGGAACAGCGGTTGTGTACCGAAAAAAAATTTCGGTGCCGCCCGATAGCTTACAATTTTCTTACAAGACGTTTCCCTACCTGTTCTCTTCTGAAACCAAACATAAAGACACGAAATGGCTACATATGGACATTAAAGGCCGAAAGGACCCTTTTAACTACGATTTTGAAAGTAAAAGTGAGGACCTGTTTAAAATGGAGGGGCTTAATAAAACAGGAAGTATTTCAAGAGGAATTGCTTTCGGGAACGCGCAGGATGTGGTGGTTAATTCTAATTTAAATCTTCAACTATCAGGGCATCTTACCAATGATATTGATATCTTACTGGCCGCTACAGACAATAACATTCCTATACAACCTGACGGAAATACACAGCAATTGCAGGAGTTTGACAAAGTGTTCATTCAGTTTTCAAATGTAAACACCAAACTGATTGCGGGAGATTTCCAACTGGCAAGGCCCAGCGGTTACTTTATGAATTTTTATAAAAAATCACAGGGAATTAGTTTTTCTGCACTTCGAAAAGTAAATCCTTTGGGTGTTAACGATACCAGCAAATATGGTTTTTATAAAACCAGTATCAGCCTAGCCGTATCCAGGGGTAAATTTTCAAGAAACCAGATACAAGGTGTTGAAAGCAACCAGGGTCCCTACCGGTTAAGAGGTGCGGAAAATGAACTCTTTATCATTGTACTTTCAGGCAGTGAAAAGGTTTATATTGATGGAAGGCTCTTAACGCGCGGACAGGAGAATGATTACGTAATTGATTACAATACGGCAGAGTTAACATTTACTGCCAAGCAATTGATTACAAAAGATAAACGGATTGTCGTCGAATTTCAATATTCGGATAAAAACTATGCACGTTCGTTGATGCATTTTTCAAACGATTACGAACAAGGAAAATTAAAAGCACACCTGCATGTATATTCCGAACAGGACAATAAGAATCAACCTTTGCAACAAGATCTCAACACGGAACAAAAGCAATTGCTCTACCGGATAGGAGATACGCTTTCCCTGGCTGTTTCACCAAGTATTGATAGTACTGCTTTTAGCCGTAGTGAAGTACTTTATAAAAGGATAGATTCTGTGATTGGAACGAAAACATACACACCTGTTTATATATACAGCTCCGATAGTTTAAAGGCTACCTATCGTTTAACATTCAGCAATGTAGGCCAGGGAAATGGAAACTATAAACAAATTGCATCCAGTGCCAATGGAAAAGTTTTTCAGTGGGTGGCACCGGATAGCATCACGGGGAAACCAAGCGGAAGTTTTGAGCCCGTGATACAATTGATCACACCCAAAAAGAAACAAATGGTTACAGCAGGTTTGGAATATGGGTTTAATAAAAACACTTCCCTTGCTGTAGAAGCCGCGGTAAGCAACAATGACCTAAACACCTTTTCAAGTGCGGATAGCAAGGATGATGTGGGCTACGGTTTAAAACTAAATTTCAATAACCTGACGCCGCTTTCAAAACCAACGACAGACCCAGATAGGCCTGATACCAGTCGTACCGGCATTTTATTATTAAGCAATGTCAATTACGAATTTGTACAAAAAAACTTTTCTCCCATTGAACGTTATCGAAGCATTGAGTTTGAACGCGACTGGAACCGATCAACAGTCACTGTTATGGATGATCAACACATTATTGGTGCGGGTTCCGGATTATCCAAAAAAAATCTGGGCACCATTGGATATCGGTTCAATGCTTTTTTTGAAGGAAAAAATTACAATGCGACCAAACATTTCTTAAATTTTAATGTGACTAAAAAATCAACTTCTGTTTTTTATGATGCAAGTTTGTTAAACTCGAGAAGTCTTAGCAATACCAATTTTTACAGGCACAAGAGCGGTATCTCACAGAAAATAAAACCCTTTGTGATTGGTGTAAAAGATGAATTCGAGCAAAATAAATTCTCATTGAGTTCGGCTGTTAAAGATTCGTTGCTTACAAAAAGTTACCAGTTTTGGGAATGGCAGGCTTTTGCCCAAAACCTGGATACCACAAGAAACAGGTATGGTGTAAACTACAAGCAGCGGACAGATTACGCATTAAAAAATTCAACCACCGGTAACTCCTCACTGGCCCGATCTTCTTTTGCTGAAAGCTATGGAGGCTATTTTGAACTGTTGCAAAACCCCAACAGCCAGTTTAAAATAAATACCGCTTACCGTCGCTTAAAAATCATTGACAGCTCGCTTACCTTTCAAAAGCCAGATAATTCGCTGGTTACACGGGTGGAGTATGTATTAAGGGCCATTAAGGGGTTTATTTTTTCCAACACCTATTATGAAATTGGCTCGGGACAAGAACCCAAAAAGGAATACTCGTATATAAAAGTACCGGATGGCCAAGGCGTTTATATTTGGAATGATTACAACAAAAATAACGTGATCGAATTAAATGAGTTTGAAGTGGCACGTTATACAACCCAGGCCAATTATATTAAAGTATTCACGCCAACCAATGAGTATATTAAAACATTCAATAATCAATTCAGCCAAACATTGATGATCAAACCGGCAGCTATATGGATGAATAAAAAAGGATTTCGGAAATTTTTATGCTTGTTTGCCGATCAGGCTTCTTACCGGCTCGACAGGAAATCAACAGAGACAGATTTTAGGAAAGCATTCAATCCTTTTATTGATGCTAGCAATTTAGCTACATTGGCTTCTTTAAATTCTACCTTCAGAAATACATTCTTTATCAACCAGGCAGATCCTATTTTTAGCATGGATATCAACTACCAGGATCTGCAAAGCAAGACCTTGCTGGTGAATGGTTTCGACTTTATGGGAAATACGTACAAACAAGTTCAGCTTCGTTGGAACATTACGCAAAAAATTAGTTTTAATGGCGATTATAAGGATGGCCGTAAAAGCAGCTCTTCCCAGTTTTTTACCATGCGTGATTATTCTATACGCTATTATGAAGCACAACCAAGTGTGAATTATCAACCCAACATGTCTTTCCGGACTTCACTTTCATTTAAATACACAGATCGCAAAAACAATAAATTCCAGAACATGGATAGTCTCAATACAGTGCGTGGAGGTGAAACTGCTTACATCCAGGATTATGGTTTGGAATTAAAATACAACATCCTGGATAAAGGAAGTTTATTGGTAAAAACAAACTTTGTAAAAATAAAATTCAACGGTAAAGAAAATTCGGCAACCGCGTTTGAGATGTTGGACGGTTTGAAAACAGGGCAAAATGTTATATGGGGTATTACCTATCAACGAACGCTTTCCAATAATTTGCAGCTGAATTTAACTTACGAAGGCCGTTCCTCTGCTGGCAATAAGACTATTCATACAGGTGGTGCTCAAATAAGAGCTTATTTTTAACATTCGTAACATCTAAGGGTATTTCCCGTATTTCCGATAATTTCTTTTAAAAATTTTTGTACGTCGAAAATTTGGTTTATAATTGCTGGCATTAACATTGGCTTGATTTTTTAAAAATAAATTTTTTATCTATGAAAAATAAACTCTTTGTTTTTACTGCTATTTTTTCAACATTTGCAATCACAGCAAACGTACTTGCAGTTTCATCCAGCATATCATCTCTATCTGTATTCATTCAGGGAGATGCCAAGATCCAGATCAAACCTGAAGAATTACCTGAAGCAATTAAGAAAGTAATTGCCGATAAGTATAACGGATGGGAAATTTCCTCCGCATTTTGGGTTAAGTCGAAATCTGAATATTATGAAGTAACTTTAAAAAAGGAAACAGATAACAAGCTTTTAAAATTTGATAAGGACGGAAAACCTATCGAAGAAGTTAAAGACTAGCGATTCTTTACAAATCTTGACTGGTTTGTTTGAAATAACTGATAAAGACAAGGTAATCCCTTGTCTTTTTTATGTGTACACGATTAGATTATTTGATTATGGAATTTAAAGATTATTATAAAATTCTTGGTGTAAGCAAGACAGCCACTACCGACGAAATAAAAAAAGCGTATCGTAAACTGGCGGTTAAATACCATCCGGATAAAAATCAAGGAAACAAGGCTGCAGAAGAAAAATTTAAGGAAGCGAATGAAGCGAATGATGTGTTAAGCGATCCGGAGAAAAGAAAAAAATATGACGAGCTGGGAGAAAACTGGAAATATTATCAAAATGGCGGCAACCCACCTCCACATAATGGATTTAATACCGGAGGAAGGCAGCAGCAATATTATTCAAGTGATGAATCGGATGGAGAAAGCTTTTCTGATTTTTTTGAATCCATTTTCGGTAACCGGTTTGGTGGTGGCGGAGGCGGCCGTAAGTCTAAAGGAGATGATTACAAAACGAATGTGACCATTTCATTGGAAGAAGCCTATATGGGTACAGCCCGACTATTGGAAGTGAATGGTGAAAAATTACAAATGAAATTTAAACCTGGTACAGCCGACGGACAAAATTTAAGGATAAAAGGAAAAGGAGGGCCAGGAGGGAGAGGCGGGGAACGCGGTGATATTTATGTAACAGTACATATTTCTTCACATCATTATTTTGAACGCAAGGGTGATGACTTATATTGCGAAATCCTTGTCGACCTCTACACCGCCGTATTAGGAGGGAAAGCAACGGTAAATGCATTAAAGGGGCCTATTCAGATTACGATTCCAAAAGAAACAGAAAACACAAAAGTACTGCGGCTGAAAGGCTTAGGCATGCCCAAATATGGTACAAGTGATTTTGGAGACATCTATGCAAAGGTTAAAATCGTTTTACCAAAAAATCTGACAGCAGAAGAAATCGAATTGTTTCAACAATTAAAAAATAAACGCCATGCTCAAACTGTATGATCCATGGGAAGATATTTTTCAATCTTTACAACAAAAAGATAAAAATCCCGAACTTCTTTATTATGCAAGTGAAATAGAACAATCTATGGGTTTCACGGATGATGAGATAGAAAGTGCTATTGAACGGGCATTTCAGGCATGCTCCACCATGCACATTACCATTGAGGATCATTTTAAACCCATCTTTCGTTCCGATAACGCGCAGGAATTATTGAATGACTGGAAGCTTTCTTCACTGGCTTGCTACCTCCTGATAATTAATGCAAACCCTTCCAACTCTAATGTTGCACGAATACAACTGTTTTTCGCAAGTAAGAATTTTCAGGGATTAAAACTTTAAGAGCTTACAAGCTTATAGTTTTTCACTCCACTTGCTTTTAGGAAACAAGGACTTAAAAATTTCATCGTAATAAATCAGAAATTTAAAGGTGTAGGTAGGTGCATTAAATGTACGGTTTAGCTCTTTGCTTTCGGTCAGTATAAAACGAAAACCGATGTCCGCACCAACTCCTATCCACTTCACAAAGCGATATTCAACGGATACGGCCGGTTCATAGATCAGGCAGGTGAAGCGTTCTGTAAACTGTTTTTTTTCCTCCAATCGATATTTATAATAGGTTTGGCCAAGCCCTATTTGCAGCGGCATGCTTAGTTGCCAATGTTTATTACGGTAATATACATACTCGACTTGCGCAGAAAAATAAAATAACTGTAGTTTTCCTGTTGCACTATCCGTTACATTTGCTTCGTTCGTGTAATAGATTTGTTTGTCAAAGCGATGAGACGCTTTGGCATTGGGGTAGATTTGATTGTAGCCAATACCTAGGTACAGCCGTTTTCCATAGCTTAAGCCGACCTTTAAACCAAAAATTTTAATCCGGCTATTGTAAATAAAAGAATTCCGTGTATCTAATTTTCCAAACACATGTGATTTTTGCTTGAGACACCATTGGATGGTATCTAGGGTAGGCTGGGCGATCCCTTTGGACTGCAAGAGGCAAAGACAGGAGATACAATATATGAGAATAAATTTGCGCACGAACACAAAGATAATAACATAGATTCAATAAATAATTTAACTTTGTAGTATGATAAAAAACACGCTGTCAATCGCTATTATATTGTTTATCATGGTCTCGGGTTTAACGCTATCTGCACAAGTACATGCAGATACCGGGAAAATAAATTTGGTGCAAGATGGACGTATTTCTGAATTACTCGCAAAAAATATTGAAAGCAACTCAAAAGCTGCTTTGAAAGGCTATCGTGTTAAAATACATTTTGGAGCAGATAAAAATAAAGCGAAGGAAGTAAAGGCAAAATTCATGACACAATTCCCTTCTGTTGCGGCTTATGAAAAATACGACCAACCCAATTTTAATATACGAGTGGGAGATTTTAGAACAAAACTGGAAGCGTATAAATTCCTAAAACAAATTCAAGCCGAGTTTCCTACTGCTTTTATTGTACAGGATGAAATTGAATTTCCGGATTTGGAACCTACCGCGAAAAAGCCTTGAACTTCGCTTTGAAATATTTATTTGTTTAAGGATTACCCAGTGATATTATGGGTTTTGGTGGATTGGTTCTTCTGCAGCAGTTGGATTTTCTTCCTCTTCGGTAACCTGCTTTTTCTTTCCAAAGAAACGTCTTTGATACAGAACGATTATAGCTACACCAACGGTGATGGATGCATCTGCGAAATTAAAAACAGGTTGAAAGAAAACAAACCTTTCTGTACCCCAATATGGAACCCAATCAGGAAAATGCCCTTCAATAATCGGGAAATAAAACATATCCACCACCTTTCCATGCAATAAAGAAGAATATCCTCCCTCGGCTGGTAAAAATTTAGCAGTATCAATAAATGTACTTTCACTAAATAAAACGCCGTAAAACACGCTGTCTATAATATTTCCAAGGGCCCCGGCAAAAATCAGGGCGATGCAAATAATAAACAGATTATCCTCTTTTTTCTTGATAAGAGATAACAAGTACCAAAAAATAACGATTACCGCAATGATGCGAAAGGAAGATAAAGCGAGTTTTCCAAATTGGCCACCCAGCTCCATTCCATAGGCCATACCATTGTTTTCTACAAAATTTATAATAAACCAGTTTCCTGCAACATGTACGGTGTGTTCCAGTGTAAAGTGTGTTTTTATATACACTTTAATGAGCTGGTCGATCAGCAGAACAAGAAATGCAAGTAATAGTGGCTTTTTCAAAATATACTTTTTAAAATAGATGGTTACAAAAGTAAAGAAAAAAGGTTGTACTAAATTTAGTACAACCTTTAATTTATGCAAATAATACGATTATAGGTTTACGCCAAAGGCTTCTGCCTATGCCGTTAAACGTTTTGCTCCAACTTCGCTTCAATTGCAAGTGTTGCATGTGGTACACTTCTCAAACGTTCTTTTGAAATAAGTTTACCTGTTGCGCGACAGATACCATATGTTTTGTTTTCGATACGGATCAAAGCATTTTGCAAGTTTTGAATAAATTTCTCCTGGCGGCTTGCCAAATGAGCTGTTTCTTCCTTTGATAATACATCAGATCCATCTTCCAATAATTTGAATGTTGGAGAAGTATCATCCGTTCCATGATCATCTTTGTGCGAAAGCGTGCTTTTTAATAATTCAAAATCTTTTTGCGCTTCGGCTAATTTTTTCAAGATCAATTCTTTAAATTCTTTTAGCTCCGCGTCCGAATAACGGGTACGTGTATCGGTGTTAATATGTGGCTTAGGAGCAGGTCCCATTGGTTTACGAATAGAAGGTGTTTTATATTCAACAACCATTGGTGCTTCATCTCTTCTGCTTCCATCATCATCCAATGAATAATCTTTTTGTTTTTTCTTAGGCGGTTCCGGTTTTCTAACAGGTTCTGCAGGCTTAGCAGCAACAGCAGGTTTTGCTGTTTCTTTCGGCTCTGGCTTTACTGCTTGTTTTGCAACAGGTTTTTGCTTTTCAACGGGTTTCGCTATTTCTTTTTTAACTGGTTTTTCAACTTTTTTTGCTACTACTTTTTTCGCTGGTTTCGCCATACTTTTCACCAAGGGTTTTTTTATTTCTTTTTTAGAAACTGGTTTTTTTGCAACCGGTTTTTTCGCTACTACTTTCTTTACAGGCTTAGCCGCTTTCTTAGCTGGTTTTGCAGCTTTTTTAGGTAATGCCTTTTTTACTACTTTTTTTGCGATTGCTTTTTTAGGAGCAGCTTTTTTTGCAGGCTTTTTCACTACGGCTTTTTTAGCCGGTTTCGCAGATTTAGCAGCTTTTTTAGCTGGTTTTGCTTTTTGTGTCTTTTTAGCCATTGTGTTTTAATTTAATTTAGTAATAGTAATTAAGGTCTTAATTTGCTCATCCAACTCGACCTCAGAGCCGCTTGTAGCTTCCACGTTATCAACCAGTTCTAACGAAGATGCTAGGATTTCGGCGCAAATATAGTTCAAATTATTATTGATGGCCGAATTTATGGCCGAATTTCTTTGAATTTTAACCTTAATCTTGTCTGTTACCTCTAAATTATTGTCCTTTCGCAGGTTTTGAATGCGATTCACTAATTCCCGTGCCAAACCCTCCTCTCTTAGGGCTGCGGTGATTGTAACGTCCAACGCAACAGTTAATTGCCCATCATTGGCTACTTTCCACCCCGGAATGTCCACAGGAATGATCTCAACATCCTCGTTTTCCAGCTCTATAGCCTCTCCTCCGAGTGAAGCCGTATATTTTCCGGTTTTTTCAATGCCGGATATAATTTCCTGTGCATGCTCCAAAGCGAATGTTTGCAAGGCTTTCATATTCTTTCCCGCCTTTTTGCCCAGGGTTTTAAAATTCAATTTCAGGTTCTTGGTGATGGTGGTTGTTGATTCATCCACAAATTCTATCGTTTTCACGTTTACTTCCGATAAAATCAGGTCCTTTACTGCTTCTAGCTTTGTTTTAAAGGCCTCATCAAATACGGGAATCTGGATAGTACTCAGCGGTTGACGAACACGGATGTTTTCTTTCTTACGAATTGATAGCACCATGGATGATACCTTTTGAGCCAGTTCCATACGTTCTTCCAACCCTTTGTCAATCAAGAAAGTATCTGAAACCGGGAAGTCACTTAAATGGATAGATGTTGCTTTATCACGCCCCGTTACCGAGTTCATATCCACAAACAGCCTGTCCATAAAGAAGGGTGCTATCGGAGCTGAAAGCTGGGCGATAACTTCCAGGCAACGGTAAAGTGTTTGGTAAGCGGCTATTTTATCCTGTGAATAGTCTCCTTTCCAGAAACGTCTTCTGCACAAACGTACATACCAGTTACTCAAATGCTCATCTACAAAGCTTTCGATATAGCGTCCGGCACGGTGTGGTTCATAATCGGAATACGCTTCATCCACTTTTTTAATCAGGGTATTTAATTCGGAAATGATCCAACGGTCAATTTCAGGCCGCTCTGTCATCGGTACTTCTGCTTCTTTGTATGTAAATCCATCTACGTTGGCATACAATGCAAAGAAAGAGTAGGTGTTGTACAGCGTTCCAAAAAATTTACGTTGCACCTCTGCAATGCCTTCAATATCAAATTTCAAATTGTCCCAGGGTGCAGCATTGGTAATCATATACCAGCGTGTCGCATCCGGTCCGTATTGTTCAATTGTTTTAAACGGATCAATCGCGTTGCCTAAACGCTTACTCATTTTTTGTCCGTTTTTATCCAATACCAATCCATTACTCACTACATTTTTAAATGCAACAGAGTCGAAGCACATCGTAGCAATCGCATGCAGCGTGAAGAACCAACCGCGCGTTTGGTCCACTCCTTCTGCAATAAAATCAGCTGGATAATATTTCTTTTGATCAATTAATTCTTTGTTCTCAAATGGATAATGCAATTGTGCATAGGGCATTGCTCCGGAATCAAACCACACATCGATCAAATCCGGTTCACGGAAAAGCTTTTTACCGTTGCGTTCCAGGATGATGTTATCTGCATAGGGTTTATGCAAATCAAATGTATCGTAATTGGTAGTACTGTTATCTCCTGGCTTAAATTTTTCAAGCGGATTATTGGCCATTACTTTTTTCGCAACGGCATTCTCCACTTCTTTTTTCAACTGCTCCACAGAGCCGATACAAATTTGTTCCGACTTGTCTTCACTTGTCCAGATCGGAATAGGGATACCCCAGAAACGGGAACGGGATAAATTCCAATCGTTTAAATTTTCCAGCCAGTTTCCAAAACGCCCGGTACCAGTTGATTCCGGCTTCCAGTTGATTGTATTGTTCAATGCAATCATGCGTTCTTTATAAGCGGTTGTTTTGATGAACCAGGAGTCTAAGGGATAGTACAACACCGGTTTATCTGTTCTCCAGCAGTGTGGGTAACTATGCTCATAGGTCTCTTTTTTAAAGAGTTTCCCTTCTTCCTGTAATTTTAAAACAATACGTTCATCAACACTTAAATACACTTTTAAATCTTTTATCTTCCCGTTTGCTTCCAGTATTTGTTTTTGTTTTTTAAATTCTGTTTCTTTTTCTGCATCGGTCAAATAGGCTTCTTTCACATATTCTTCGCCATACAAGAAAATACCATCTTGCACAACCGGTAAAAATTTACCGCGTTTATCAACCAGTGTTAAAGCACCTATTCCGTTTTGTTTGCCTACCTTAAAGTCGTCCGCACCAAAGCTGGGTGCAATGTGTACGATACCGGTACCATCTTCGGTAGTTACGAAATCACCAATTACAATGCGAAACGCATCACCTGATTCCGGTTTTGTAAACGGTAGCAATTGCTCGTAGCGCAAGCCATCCAGGTCAGCACCTTTTATTTCTGAAATTAATTTCCAATTGTGATAAGGCTCCTTCGGGTTGAATGGAAGCAGGTTTCCGCCATCATCTACACCATGACTATGCATGTGAAGATTCTCATTCTCAATTCCGGTCTTGATACCTGCACCTTTGAAATACTTTGATAACAGTTGTTTTGCAAGGATTACAAAAACAATCTTGCCGGTAAATTGATTTTGTGTTTCGATCAATGCGTAGTCAATGTTTTTTCCCACTGCCAAAGCTGTGTTAGAAGGCAATGTCCATGGAGTAGTCGTCCAGGCCAGGAAATACACATCTCCATTTACATTAAATTTACCAGGGTCTGTTGATTTAAACATGGCCACTGCTGTTCTGTCTTTCACATCGCGGTAGCATCCCGGTTGGTTTAACTCATGCGTGGAAAGCCCTGTCCCAGCTGCCGGTGAATAGGGTTGTATGGTGTATCCTTTGTATATGGCACCTTTGCTATACAAGTTGTTCAACAACCACCATACGGATTCGATGTATCGATTATCGTAGGTAATGTAAGGATTATCCATATCCACCCAATAGCCCATTTTCTCGGTCACATCCGCCCATACATCCGTGTATTTCATCACGTCTTTGCGGCAGGCTACATTGTATTCTTCAACCGTTATTTTCTTCCCGATATCCTCTTTGGTAATTCCTAGCTCCTTTTCAACGCTCAGCTCAATAGGCAATCCATGCGTATCCCAGCCGGCTTTACGTTTTACCTGAAATCCTTTTTGTGTTTTGAAACGGCAAAAAATATCCTTGATGGAACGTGCCATTACATGGTGAATACCAGGCAATCCATTCGCACTTGGTGGTCCTTCATAAAACACAAAAGGCGTTTTTCCTTCTCTTGAAGTAATGGATTTTTCGAAAGTGTTATTCTTGTTCCAACCGGCTTGTACATCTTTCGCTAATTGAGAAAGATTAAGGCCTTTGTATTCATTGTATTTTTTACTCATTGGGGTGTATACCTTATTTTGTTAAAAGGATTGCAAATGTAAGGTTTTTCTCGGTAAAATGGTAATACTTAGAGGGATCAAAATAGAAGGGAAATCTTCTGGTTATTCTCTTTTATTTCACCTAATCTTACTTCTGTTAAATAACTTCCAGGACGCGTTTTAAATATTACTTTATTTTTGAGTTAAAAGAGGGGCTTCACTTCCTTTTATCTTCAACACCAATACTTGTTTGTGATTTTCAAGTATTTCGTAAGTATAGTTATTTTCAAGATATTTTTTGATATGGCGCTGGCTAGTAGCTACTACATCTCCAGGTTTCAGGACTTTGTAATCTCCATACTTAATATTTATTTTTTTACGTTCCAGAATCTTTTTATAAAAACTAAGTACACCATCCCTGGAATCATCAAATAATAAACTATAATCGTTTACATTTTTGTTTTCCTTTATCACATCCTTCAGAAAATAACTAAGTTCATAAAAGTCGTGAGCTACTTTTTCTTCCTTTGGAAGATACGTTTTCTGTATCATTCGTTGATAGGGGTTAATCACGATTAAGAATAAAAACAAAACCGGTGCAATGTTATATCGGAGCATGTTTTTAAAATAGCTTAAATTTTCTAACGTTTTATATATAAAATCGATGCATCGGGCTGCCAGCAACGCCAAAAAAGGAAACAAAGGTACCGTATACCAAATCAATTTTGTTTGTGCCAGGGAGATAACAACGAAATACGTAACAATGAAGAATGTAGAAAACAACGTTACTTTTTTTATCTTTTCTTCTTTAGAAAATATGCCCAACAGCATTCCGCAAGGGATCAATAAATACCAGCTTTTCATATCAAAATTCCGGATATTATCATAATAAAACCAACAGTCTTCTTTATGATTTTCAATTGTTTTCAGGTAACGTCCTCCCAGTTCATTTTCCTGAACTGATTTCAAATAACCTGGATTATAATGTTCTCTTAATAGATAAAAACTAACAACTGGAATTAAAAATAGTAAGAACCCATAATAAAAATGTTTGTTCTTTAATAGGCTAAATACTTGTTTTTGCCAAACGATATATAAAATTATCCCAGGTAAAATTAACAATGCGGCTACACTCTTTGTAAGTACACCCAATGCAAGTACAGTGAAAAACAAATATAAAAACCGGAGCCGTTTCGTTTCCAAAAAAAGAAAAAATGAAATCAAACTTATGGTTGTAAACAGGGTTAACAGTGCATCAAAATCACCTGTCCGTGAGCTGTGTCCATTCACATAACCTTCTGTCGTAATTAAAACCAGCACTACAACAAAAGCAAGTACCTTGTTTTTGAGATAACTGATGCAAAAGATCAGTAGTGCTACACAGGTTAAAAGTGCTGCGATTGCCGATGGTAAACGTATAGCCAATTCACCGGCACCAATTAGCTTGATAAAAAAAGCCTGGATCCAAATTAAAAGTGGTGGTTTGGTATTCCACATATCCGGAGATTTATTGTAGGTGGTAACGAGCCAATTTGTGCTTTCGCACATTTCAAAAGCATTATCAGCGTTTCTTGCTTCATCCCACAGCCGGATTGGAAGTGTATCCAGGCTTACAAAAAGAGGAAAGGCAATCAATGCAATTATTAAAATATAAGGAAATATTCTCCTAAGTAAACTCGGATGTTCTTTTAAAGTGTCCTGCATAATGCGACAGCTTGCTTTTAAAAACGATGAATTTTTATAACTCTTGTTTTTACTTTTTATTGGCTGAATTTGCAGGCAAAATTAAAAGAATGCTGCTCCGATAATTTTTAATTTATTTTACGGTTGGTCTCGTCAAATTAACGGTCATCAATTCTGTTGATCTTTGAAAAAATCTTTTTCTGAAAACATGGAACCTAAAATGTCTTTGAACTGAACACCTCTCTCCAAGCCATTTTTACCAATAAGGGAATGTTCTGCTAATGCAAACAATACAAATTCCATCATCAGTAATTTTTCTTCTTTGGATAGTTTGGGAACATATTTATCAATCAGTTCACTTAGCCCTGGAATGGCTTCCAAGCCTTTTTTATATGTCTTTTGATCTTCCAATAAAAGTAAATCAACCACATTGCCTTCTCCAAACCAATCAATAATAGACTGATAGGGACTTACTTCTTTTTTCTTTTTTAGTTTAGCAGGATCCGGAAAGTATTCCAGGAATTCATTACGAATGGCTTTGCCTAATAAATTTTGTGCAACAATGCCGGCACCTTCCTGCTCGCCTTCATACACCAATTCTATCTTCCCGTTTACGGCCGGTATTACTCCAATTAAATCGATGATGCGGGCTATCGTTTTGTCTTCTGCATTTAACAACATTCTTCGCTCAGCTGTGCTTACCAAATTTTCATAGGCTGAAATCGTCAAGCGCGCCGATACACCACTTTTGGAATCAACATACTCGCTTTCTCTTGCTTCAAATGCAATGCGTTCAATAATGGTAGCCACCAAATTACTCACCTCCACTTGTTGTTTTTGTTGTGCGCTCAAACGTGCTTCCTGCGCGGTGATTTTTTTGGAGAGGTCAATGTTTTTTGGATAGTGTGTCAGAATTTGGCTACCAATACGGTCTTTCAACGGGGTGATAATACTCCCCCTGTTGGTATAATCTTCCGGGTTGGCTGTAAAAATAAATTGAATGTCCAGCGGTATGCGCAATTTAAATCCGCGAATCTGAATGTCTCCTTCCTGCAAAATGTTGAACAACGCCACTTGTATGCGTGCCTGTAAATCAGGTAATTCATTGATTACAAAAATGCAGCGATTGCTGCGCGGAATAATACCATAATGAATCACACGTTCGTCCGCATAATTCAATTTTAAATTGGCAGCTTTGATGGGATCTACATCTCCAATCAAATCGGCGATGGAAACATCCGGTGTAGCCAGCTTCTCTACATAGCGCTCGGAGCGATGTATCCAGTCGATAGGCGTTTCATCACCCTGTTCTTTTATAAGTTGTTTTGCAAAATTGGAAATGGGATTTAAGGGATCATCATTTAATTCGCTACCTTTTACAATCGCCATATATTCATCCAGCAATTCTGTCATTTGCCTGGCAATACGTGTTTTTGCTTGTCCACGTAATCCCAGCAAATTGATATGGTGACGGGAAAGAATGGCGCGTTCCAATTCCGGAATAACAGTATCTTCATATCCTACAATTCCTTTGAATACGGCTTGTTTCTTTCTGATTTTTTCAATCAAATTATCTCGCAATTCATCCTTGATTGTCTTGCTGATGTATCCTGATTTTTTTAAGGCCCCGAGGGTGGTTACTTGTTGCATACGTTTTTATTTAAAATTTCTTTTTTTGTTCCGTTCAAAATCTTCAAAAATATATTCACCTAATCCTTGTAAGGAGGTGTAAAAAGCCTTACCGTTATTGGCTTCAGTAAAGTCGTGTACAAATTGCTGCAAGTAAGGATCCGATGCCACCATAAAGGTAGTGATGGGAATTTTTAAGCGTCTGCAACTTTGTGCAAGTGTTAAACACTTATTCAATATTTTACGATCGAGCCCAAAACTGTTTTTGTAATATTGTCCGTTTTCCTTTAAGCAGGTGGGTTTTCCATCGGTGATCATAAAAATCTGTTTGTTGGCATTTTTTCTTCTGCGCAATAAATCCATCGCTAATTCCAATCCGGCAACAGTATTCGTATGATAGGGCCCTACTTGTAAATATGGCAAATCCTTAATTTCAATCTGCCAGGCATCATCTCCAAATACAATAATGTCCAGCGTATCTTTTGAATATTTGCGCTTGATAAGCTCTGCAAGTGCCATGGCTACGTTCTTTGCCGGCGTGATGCGATCCTCTCCATACAAAATCATACTGTGAGAGATATCAATCATGAGCACGGTAGAAGTCTGCGTTTTATGCTCTTTCTCTTTTACCTCCAAGTCGTTTTCAGTAATTAAAAAATCGGTAATGCCATTATTGATCTGCGCATTTTTCATGGATTCCAACATGGAGATCTGCTCTAGTGAATCGCCAAATTGAAAAGGGCGGGCATCGCTGCTCATCTCATCACCACTGCCGGTATATTTGGTGGCATGATTTCCTGATTTGCTTTTTTTCAGCTTTCCGAAAATTTTCTCGAGTGCTTGTTGACGAATGGCTTGTTCTGTTTTAGCAGTAATGACGATGTTCCCCGAGCCGGGTTCCTCATCACGTATATACCCCCGGTCCTTTAACTCCTGGATAAAATCACCGATGCCGTAATCCGGTTCAGTGAGTTTGTATTCCTTATCCAACTCAGTGAGCCAGCTAATGGCTTCATTAAAATCGCCGTTGGTATATGTTAAAAGTTGTTTGAAAATCTCAAAGAGTTTTTCAAAAGGGGTTTGATGGGGTTGTTTATAATTGGAGAATCGATAGCCTAACATGGTTCATGTAAATGAACCTTAAAGTTAGCTAATTGAACTCAATATTCTGAGGGATTAAAGTTAAATATTTGTAGTCTGCGTGGGATGTGTCATTTCGATCGCATGACGCCTTAGCTTTAGCGATGGCTCAGCGGAGTCGAGAAAGTGTGATAGCTTTCAGTACTACAAAAGCTTACGCGCTTTCTCGACACCGCTCGAAATGACACGACGCACAGTTCATCATTATTTCTTTATTCCAAAACAATAAATTTCTCGGTTGAGACTGCTTCTCCTCCTTGTAACATTATAAAATAAACTCCGGGCGCGAGATCCGTTTCCTGAATTTCTTTGAAGGAAATAGAATTTTCTCCAGTTTCTATTTTTCTTTGAACTCGTGTAATCAGCTGTCCTTGTTGATTGTAAATAGAGAATTGCATTGTTTCGTCTTTTGTTGCATTTAAGAAAATTATGCTTTCTGTTGTAGCTGGATTAGGGTATAGCAGGATGTTTTGAACGCCATTAAAAAAATTCTCAATGGCGGTTGAGATTGAAGTAATTCGAACACTGTCCATTACAACCGGTGTTAAGGGTTTGTCATTGCTATTGGTTGCTACTTTTCCTATTGTTTGCA
Source organism: Bacteroidia bacterium (assembly GCA_035696085.1). Lineage (GTDB taxonomy): Bacteria > Bacteroidota > Bacteroidia > 2-12-FULL-35-15 > 2-12-FULL-35-15 > 2-12-FULL-35-15. Next base: position 19,068 of record DASRRA010000050.1, read on the forward strand.
CCACTGTAAAATTGGAGATTACTGTTCCGAATGCCGTGTATTTTGCATCCAGGCTAGTGTTGTTCACCAGATTAATGTAAAACTGGCAATCAGCAGTATTGGGTGTTCCAAGGTTAGCCATGGCAATTGTTTTTTGAGCATTGCTTAGTTTGGGACTTAATTCATCCGGGATGGTGCCACCTGTTCCGCCAGTGCCATCACCTTTAGGATCTCCACCTTGTATCATGAAACCATCAATAACCCGGTGAAAGGTAAGTTTGTCGTAAAATTTCTTTTTTACCAAACCAATAAAATTCTTCGTCGTGATGGGGCGCTTTGCCTCATCCAATTGTACGATGAAGGTTCCTTTCGTGGTATAAAAAGTAACTTGTGTTTGGGCTTGCAGCTTTGCTATGAATGTGATCGTAATAATAAGAAGGAGTACTGTTTTTTTCATGTCATGATTTTTTAAGAATGATAAACCTAAGTGTTTCTCATTTCTGGTCTAGATGAAATTTGAACCAATTCCGATGAAAATTGTACAATTTCATTGGGATGTGGTTTTAATTGATAATTTTGTGGCGTTATTGGGGAATTAGCTCATTTGGCTAGAGCGCTTCGCTGGCAGTGAAGAGGCGACCGGTTCGAATCCGGTATTCTCCACCTTCGCCCGCCTTCGCTAAAGCTTCGGCGGGCTATTTAATTATAGCACCGCACAAACAAACTACCTAACTGTTTTATGGAAAAGTTAATTGTCCTTTTAGCTGTTTGCAGTTTTTCATTTACTGCATTTGCACAAACAAAAACACAAAAAATCAATTGAAGTATTGCCACAAATCTCACAGGAATCAATGGTAATTGGACAGGAATGGTGTAAAAAACTGGCTGAAAAATCCACGAAAAAATTAAAAGATAAAGGATACTAATTTTTTTATTCCAACTCACTTAAAGTCGGTGAACTAAAAGTTTAACGGCTTTTTCATTCCTTTTTACCACACTTCACCCCCAATAGCGCTCCCCTTTTTAGGGTATTCTTAAATTACCCCAACACCGGTATTGTTTAGAATGGTTCTAAACAACAATTTTGTGCTCGGAAAAAACAAGGTTTAATTAACATCCCCATGAACCACGCAGGACAATCGAAATGATTGGAGCGCATTATTTTAAACTAATCAATACCATGAAAATTAAAATCAAATCAGTATTCCTTGCCCTGGTATTACTCATGGGCATTGGCGTGTTCGCTCAGAATGGAGGGATCAAAGGAATTATCAAAACCTCAGACGGTGTCGCTGCTGAGTATGTCAACATTGGATTAAAAGGTACTGCTTATGGTACGGCTGCGAATTTTAGAGGAGAGTTTGAATTGAAAAGTATTCCCGCTGGCGCGTATACACTTGTCACATCTTTCATAGGACTGGAAAAGAAAGAAGTGAACCTTATTGTAAAAGAAAATGAAATTACCACTGTCCCTGAAATTACCTTGAAAGAAAATGCACAAACATTTCAGGAAGTTGTTGTTTCTTCTAATGGTAATAAATACAACAGAAGTACGCCTTCTCAAACACTTCGTTTAAATGCGCCTATATTGGAGATCCCTCAAAACATCCAGGTGGTGACAGCTGATGCCTTGCGTGATCAACAAGTAGTCAGTATGAGTGACGGAGCTATCCGCAACGTAAGCGGTGCTGTTCGCTTGGAGCATTGGGGTGACTTGTACACCAACATCGTTTCAAGAGGCTCACAAATACAGGCCTTCCGCAATGGATTCAACGTGGTGAACTCCTACTGGGGACCACTTACCGAAGATATGAGTTTTGTGGATCATATTGAATTTGTAAAAGGGCCAGCCGGATTCATGTTATCCAACGGTGATCCAGCAGGGTTGTACAATGTTGTGACAAAAAAACCTACCGGTCAAACAAAAGGAGAAGTAAATCTTACCCTTAGTAGCTTTGATCTTTACAAAGGAGCGTTGGACCTTGATGGAAAACTCAGTAAAGACGGGCGACTGCTGTATCGTTTAAATGTATCTGCACAAAATAAAAAATCGCACCGTGCCAATGAATACAATAACCGATATGTTATTGCTCCGGTTATCTCTTATCAATTGGATGATAAAACCAAACTGACATTGGAGTACAATTATCAGAATGCGCAAATGAGTAACGTAGGATCATTTTATGTATTCTCTCCAGATGGATTTGCTACACTTCCGGTTGACTTCACTACCTTACCTACAGGTTTACCTGCTACAAAAATCAATGATCACAGTGTATATGTAATGCTGGATCATAAAATCAATGATAACTGGATATTGACTACACAGCTATCTCGTTTTTACTACTATCAAAATGGGTCATCTATGTGGCCTACAAAAGTAAATGCAGATGGAACGATGATTCGTAATGTGGGAATTTGGGAAGCAAAAAGTAGCATGACCATGGGGCAGGTGTTTGTAAATGGTGATGTACAAACCGGGGTTGTTCGTCATCGTATCCTTGCCGGAGTGGATGTCGCCAATAAATCCTATGCAGCAGATTGGGGACAATCGCATGACCTGGATACGGATTCAACACTTTTCAATCCACATGATCCGGAATTAAATGTAAACACTGTAACAAACGGTTATCCTCAATTTGATTACAGTGTTCCATTGGAGCAGCGTGCACAAACGGTTGGTGGATTGATGGATCAACGTTATGCTTCCGGATATGTACAAGATGAACTTGGTTTTCTTGAAAACCGTATTCGATTAACATTAGCAGGGCGATATACCTATGTTAAACAAGCCGAATGGGGTGGAAAAGCAAAAGATGCTGATCATTTCACACCCCGTGTCGGATTAAGCATTTCAATTGACAAAACAACCAGCGTTTATGGATTATATGACCAAGCCTTCATTCCTCAAATCGGGCAATTAAGAGAAGGACAAGGTTCTGTAAAGCCAATCACCGGAGATAACACAGAAGCCGGAATTAAGAAAGATTGGTTTAGGGGCAAATGGAGCACAACCTTGGCTGTTTACAAAATCATGAAAAACAATGAGCTTATAGCTGACCCTTCTAATAAAGGAAATGAATCATTCAGCATTATTATCGGACAAAAAAAGGCACAAGGTGTTGAATTTGATTTAAGAGGTAAAATTGCAAATGGTTTGGATATCATTGCCAACTATGCTTTTACAGAATCAAAAGTAACGCGTGTTGCGAACGATAGCGTTGGTTTGGATGTAGGAGATATTGTACCGGGTTACGCAAAACACACGGCCAATCTATGGTTAACATATACCGTACAATCCACTATATTTAAAGGTTTTGGAGCATCCATTGGTGGAACGTTTTTAGACGGAAGAGAAACCTATTGGGAACAATCACCTGACAGAAAACAAGTGTTGCCTGCTTATTATAAACTCGATGGCGGTATTTCATGGGAAAAAGAAAATATTAAAATTTCTGCAAACATGTTCAATATCTTGAATGAATATTTATACAGCGGATCGTATTACGGCTGGTTAAATGCTTACAACTGGCAAACAGAAGCACCAAGAAATGTGCGTGTTTCGGTGAGCTATCGATTTTAGGCCTTCCTGAAAGCGAGATCCTACGCAGTTAGGCCTTCGCAAAAGCTACGTCCTACGCAGTAACA
>DASRRA010000051.1:0-7471 GCA_035696085.1 Bacteroidia bacterium
GTGGCCGGTGTCATTACGCCTTCTCCAGATGTAACCTCACAACTATTGGTGGCTTTCCCCTTGTATTTCTTATATGAAGCAAGTATCTTTGTTTCACACTATGCTATCAAAAAAAGATTAGCTGGTAACAATTAATTCATCAAAGCGTTTTAGACCGTTAATTTATTTTTATGGGACAAGTTCAGGAATTCAATACCTATCGTGCAAAAATGAATGAAAAAATTCTGAATGCCGATAATGTCGTTTTAAAACGTCTTTTTAATTTAGATACGAATACATACGCAGAAGGTGCACTGCCGGTAAAAACAAAAGAGATGTTAGGCTTAGTAGCATCCATGGTACTACGTTGTGATGATTGCATTAAATACCATCTTGAAAAATGCAAAGAGAACAATGTAAGTACAGATGAATTATTTGAAGTGTTTGCAGTGGCAAATATTGTAGGTGGCACGATTGTTATTCCCCACACGCGACGAGCAGTTGAATTTTGGGAAGAATTACAAAAAAGCTAAACATTGCAAAAAAATACAACATATCATTTGTATCGTATTTGTTTTATTCTCAGTCTGATTCTTTCGCTCACTGTATCTGTTCATGCACAAACAACAGTAAGTGGTAAGATTGTAGACGCGATCACGCGTGAGCCACTCCCATTCGTAAATATTATTTTTAAAGGAACTACCGATGGTGGTGCCACGGATATAGAAGGTGGATACACCATATCTTCAACAGCTGCTGTTGATTCCATTATAATTTCCTATGTTGGCTATAACAGGGTCACACGTGCCGTCAAACGTGGTTCTGCCCAAACCATAAATATTGGTTTGTCACAAGGTTTGGATTTAATGATGATCACCGTAAAGCCGGGAGAAAACCCTGCACATCGTATCCTTCGCAAGATCATCGCCCATAAAGATCAAAACGATCGGGAAAAACTGGATGCCTATCAATATGAGGTTTATAACAAAGTTGAATTTGATTTAAACAACCTCAGCGAAGATTTTCAGCACAACGCCTTGCTTAAACCATTTTCATTTATATTCGATGATATTGATAGCAGCAATGCCAAAGAGAAGCCTTACTTACCGGTGTTTATGACCGAAGCATTGTCGGATTATTTTTATAGAAAATCACCAAAAGTTCGTAATGAAACGGTAAAGGCAAGTAAAGTGGCAGGTGTTGAAAATGCCAGTGTATCCCAATTTATGGGTGATATGTATCAAAATGTAAACATCTACGAGAATACCATTCTCGTTTTTGGGAAAAATTTCATCAGTCCGATCTCTGATAATGCTTTACTCTTCTATAAATTTTACCTGATTGATAGTACCGTACTGGATGGACATAAATGCTATCAATTGCAATTTAAACCCAAGTTTAAACAGGATCTCACCTTTACCGGTAACCTTTGGGCAACGGATTCTTCTTTTGCCATCAAGCAAATTGAGATGAGCATGTCGCCGGAGGCCAATATTAATTTTATCAATAGTACTTCCGTTGTTCAAACCTATACCTATGTGGATGGTGCATGGATGATGCAAAAAGAGCGTTTGGTGATTGATTTTAATCCCTATCCTATTAAGCAAAAGAAAAAACAAATGATGGGAATTTACGGCCGGAAAACAGCCGACTACAATAATTTTGTGATCAATAAACCCAAAGAAGATAAATTTTATTCCCTTACCAACAATTTAAAAGTAGCGGATGATGCATTTGGTAAGAGTGATAAATTTTGGCAAGAGGCCCGTCACGATACGTTATCAAAGAATGAAAGGCAGATCTACAAAATGGTGGATACACTGCAAACCTTACGTGCCTATAAAACATGGATTGATATCATTCAAATATTTGCAACAGGCTATAAGATTCAGGGGAACTTTGAGTATGGGCCTTATTACAATACATACAGCTATAACGCTATTGAAGGAAATCGTTTTCGTTTGGGCGGGCGTACCAGTAATAAATTTAGTAAATGGTATGAGTTGAGTGGCTATGTAGCATATGGAACAAGAGACGAACGGTTTAAATATAGTTTAGGATTACGAGCCTTCCTGGATAAAAATCCAAGGACTTTGATCGGTATGTATTACAAGGATGATAATGAAATTTTAGGGCAAAGCCAGAATGGATTTACAACGGATAATATTCTAGCCTCTGTATTTAGAATTACACCTTTACGCAACATGACTGAAGTCAAACAGGTGAATGCCTATATTGAACGTACCTGGTTCCCGGGTTTTAGTACGAACATTAGTTTTTACAACCGGAAAATGATGCCGCTCGGCGATTTTCGTTATGAGTATTTTAAAAAGCCGGGAGAAATTGTTACCAAAGATGAAATAACTACTTCTGAAATCCGCTTCCTGACCCGCTTAGCATACAATGAAAAATATGTGGATGGAGAATTTACTCGCGTGAGTTTGGGTACACATTATCCAATTTTGCAGGCACAATATACATTAGGGATTAAGAATTTTTTTGGCAGTGATTACAACTATCATAAATTTAGTGTATCTGTGGACGATCGTATTCGCATCAACCCGATCGGTTATTTTGATTATATTTTAACCTACGGAAAAATATGGGGACAGGTGCCCTATCCTTTGCTGGAATTGCATGGTGGAAATGAAACATATATTTACGATATTTATGCTTACAACAGCATGAATTATTATGAATTTGGTAGTGATGAATATGCTTCGGCGACAATATCCCATCACTTTGACGGATTCTTTTTAAATAAAATTCCGTTGATGAAAAAATTAAAATGGAGAGAAGTTGTGGGAGGAAAAGCGGTGATTGGAAGTGTAAACAATAAAAACAGGGAACAACTTATTTTTCCTTCTACTTTGCATGCCTTGGATCACGGTGCATTTATGGAAGTTACAGCAGGTATTGAAAACATATTTAAAATATTCCGATTAGATGGTGTTTGGCGTTTAACCTATCTCGATCATCCCAAAGCGCTTCCATTTAGCATTAAGGGATCATTACAATTTACGTTTTAAAAAAGATAGTCGAATGATTTTACGTACGGATAATCTCATCAAGAAATACAAAAACCGCACAGTAGCAAAGAACGTGACGGTTGATGTTAAGCAGGGCGAAATAGTTGGTTTGCTGGGCCCAAACGGTGCCGGAAAAACAACATCCTTTTATATGATTGTGGGAATGGTGAAACCAAATGACGGACGCATTTTTTTAGATGATAAGGACATTACGGATGAGCCCATGTATAAGCGCGCCCAACTTGGTATTGGTTACCTGGCACAAGAGGCATCCATTTTTCGGAAATTGAGTGTGGAGGATAATATTTCTGCAATCCTGGAGATGACAAAGCTGAGTAAAATAGAGCAAAAGGAAAAACTGGAAACATTATTAGATGAATTTCATTTGAATCATATCCGTAAAAATTTAGGTGATCGACTATCTGGTGGTGAGCGCAGAAGAACAGAGATTGCTCGTTGTCTTTCAGCCGATCCTAAATTTATTTTATTGGATGAACCTTTTGCAGGCGTTGACCCTATTGCTGTTGAAGATATTCAAAGTATAGTAGCTGCGTTGAAGAAAAAAAATATTGGTATCCTCATTACCGACCACAACGTACAGGAAACACTTCAAATTACCGATCGTGCGTACTTGCTTTATGAAGGAAGTATTTTGAAAGCAGGTACCGCTGAGGAACTGGCAAGTGATGAACAAGTACGTAAAGTTTACCTGGGTAAGAATTTCGAATTGAGAAAAAAGATCGATACGGATGATTTTATAGTGGGTAGCGTTACGGATGAGATCTAGCAAACCTGACAGGTTTGACTCAATGAATCGCAATCCATTTCTATAATGTAAGAACTTATTTTAATAGAACCTGTCAGGTTTAATTCAGATATCATTTAAACCTGACAGGTTGTTTTTTATAAGCAGCGTCAAAGAATAATAAATTGAATACTAATTTATTTCCCTAAACCTATCAGGTTATTAATTCTCAAAAATCTCAAACGTATACGATTCCATAATCTGGTTGGCCAGCAATTTTTTGCACGCTTCCTCTACTTTTGATTTCGCAACATCTTTTGAAGCAGCTTCAATTTCCAGTGTAATGTGTTTACCGATACGTACATTTTGGATTTCTGAAAGACCTAAATTTTTCATACTTCCGGTAACGGCTTTTCCTTGTGGATCCAATAATGCTTTCAATGGCATCACATCGATTTCTGCTCTGTACTTCATTTGTTTTAAATTAAATTAAATTTTATGAATGAATGTCTTTTTTCTTTATCGTAAAATTGTAAATGATGGATAAAAGAATATACAAAAGTATGATAAAAGGCAATGCTGTCACCTGAAATAGTATTAACAACACCGCAGCAATTATTAAGAAGATATAACGAATTTGGTTATCTGACCAGCCAAAATTCTTAAATTTTAAAGCAAATAAGGGGATTTCTGAAACTAACAGTAGGCTCATGGCAACTGCTAAAATTCCCAGATAATAAGGGTGATTCATAAATTGCATGCCTTTCATGGGGGTTGATGAAGGAAGAATATACTCCCAACCGCTACCTAACTGCGGCCGGAACGCTCCAAAAAGGACATAGCTTAAAGAACTGATCAATATTGTGTTTGCGGGTGTTGCAAGGCCTATAAATCCATCCGTTTGACGAGGGTCATTGTTAAATTTAGCCAGTCGCAAAGCCGAGAAAACAGGGATAATAAAAGCAATTAATTTAAATAGCGGGGACACTTCATTTCCCAGTACCATTCCACTGAATGCAATCATGCGGAACATAATAAAACCTGGAAGCACCCCAAATGTGACCATATCTGCCAAGCTATCCAGATCCTTACCAATCGGTGAACTTACTTTTAATAAACGGGCTGCAAATCCATCAAAAAAATCAAGTACGGCTGCAAGCATCACAAAATAAAAGGCAAAATCCAGGCGGTTATCAAATGATGCCACAATACCAAAGCAGCCACACAACAGGTTACCACAGGTAATGGAATTTGGGATGTGTTTTTTTAATTGCATTCGCTGTAAAATTTTGGGCAAAAATACGTTTTTTTCTGCATTTTATTTCTGCACCATATCAATTCAAATATTTATTTTTAGAAATCTTAATTGCTAACAATCACAAGAAATGATGCTACAAATAGTATGGTGCTGCTTTTACATTGCCCTGTTTGTTTTTATCATTCGTAAATCAGCGTTCTTTCGTCTTCCTGAAATTAATGCACCTTACGTGATACTGTTGTTTTTGTTGAAGATCGTAAGCGCCATTTTTGTTTGGAAGCTATTTGTTGCAGCATACCCCATTTCAGATGCAGACATTTATTTTGATGCAAGCAAGGTTATGTATGATGTATTTTTTAAAAATAAAACAATCTTCCTAAAGCTCTTTTTCGGAATTGGTGATAGTCCTGAATTGCAGTTGCTGCGGACTCACATGCAGATTTGGAATACAACTTCGGGTTCTTTCTTAATTGTTGATTCCCGGACGATGATCCGCCTGAATGCCCTGCTTCGTTTTTTCTCACTGGGTTATTTTAATGTGCATGCCATCATCCTGTGTTTCCTGTCCTTTATAGGGTTGACGCACCTCTATAAATTGTTTTATCCTTATTTTCGCCATCGTTCTGTATGGCTAATCATTGCCTGTTATTTGTTTCCATCGCTTGTGTTTTGGAGCTCTGCTGTATTGAAGGAAGGTATTTTGTTTTTAGGGATTGGTCTGACACTGTACCATTGCCAATGCGGCCTGAGAACCAATTACAGTTACAAAAACAGTATTGGATTGGTTGTAGGTGTTACGTTATTGGTACTTATTAAAATGTATGTTTTACTAGCTATGCTTCCGGCATTGCTTGCTAATTTCTGGATAGCCAACAGCAATCATAAAAAGATCATTTTAAAATATGTAGGTGCTTACATTTTTTTTCTTTTCTTTTTGTTATCAGCTCACGCTATTTCCCCTTCGCTCGACTTTGGAAAGGTTATTAATAAAAAACAAACTGACTTTGGCAATGTGGCAAAAGGCGGGCGGCTCTTTCGACACGATTCCTGCTTTATCTACCTGGATTATCGTGTAGTAGAGGATCGCCTACAACAGGTTGCTCCCCATACTTTCAAACTCAAAGATGGATATCGGTACGCCTCTTTCGGATTAGGTAAAACGGATACCACTTACATTGATTCCCGCGATACCAATCGTTTTGTGCCGTTTCTTACACTGGTACCTTCCCAAAGTACCTTTACCATCCATAAAATTAAACCCAATATGATTGATATTTTAAAGAATGCGCCCATGGCCTTTGTAAATATATTGATCATCCCTTCGCTGTTTGAATTGGATAAAGCATTTGCCGGTCTTATCCTGGTTGAAAACCTGATCCTTCTTATTTGTTTGTTTGCCTCCTTTTTCTTTCTGAAAAAAGACATGCCATTGGCCATGGTTCTCTTTTGTGCCAGCTTTGTATTTATTTTGTTTGCATTAATCGGTTTAACAACTCCCATTTTAGGAGCAGTTGTGAGGTATAGAATTCCCGGGATCCCTTTCCTCATCATACTGACAGGCTTGATAATAAACGAAAAGAAAATAAAAAACACTTTTTTCAAAATTAAAGAGAACTTATCGAAAAAAGCCTCGTAGTTAACACATGAGCAATCCTTTTTAGGCTTTAATACAAGGCAATATTTACCCTGAAAAACCGTTTTCGGGAGGGTTTGCATATAAAGGTAAATTAGTTTAATTTTAGATCCCGTATGAAAAGAAGGTTAAGCATTGTTTTTGTTTTATTAATGGTTTTTACTTTTTCTGGTTTTGCACAAACCAGCAGAAAGTACAGTAACGAATTTTTAAATATAGGTGTTGGTGCACGTGCGCTTGGTATGTCTAATTCCTATATTGTTTCTGCCAATGATGTTACTGCGGGATATTGGAATCCTGCCGGTTTGGCGTCCATGGGTAATTCTCATCAATTAACCTTAATGCACAGTGAATATTTTGCAGGTATTGCAAAATACGATTATGGTGCATTTGCAACCCGATTGGATTCTACTTCTGTACTTGCGGCCAGCATCGTAAGGTTTGGTGTGGATGATATTCCCAATACAACCGAATTAATTGATGCCAATGGAAATGTTAACTACGATCGCATCACTAAATTTTCTGCTGTTGATTTTGCCCTTCTTGTATCGTATGCAAAAACATTAAAAATTCCCGGTTTACGCCTGGGTGCAAATGTAAAAGTGATCAGAAGAAGAGTAGGTGATTTTGCCGGTGCATGGGGATTTGGATTGGATGCCGGTGCACAATATGATGTAAATAAATGGAAATTTGCAGCCATGGCAAGAGATGTGACTTCTACATTTAATGCCTGGAGTTATAATCTTTCGGATGCTACCAAAGCCGTATTTCAAACCACCGGAAATGAAATACCTGAAAATGCAGTAGAGGTAACATTACCTAAATTA
>DASRRA010000052.1:0-14356 GCA_035696085.1 Bacteroidia bacterium
CATAAATGCTCTCTAAAAATAAAACGACAGACTAAATTGGTCTGTCGTTTTATTTTTAGCTATACGAATTCGTTAATATCCGAATTTTAAAAAGTGTTCTTTAATATTTGCATTTTCTCTTAATGCATTATATACTTCATAATCTACACGTACTTGTGCTTCTACCATTGCGCCTCTTTGTTGCGCATTGTAATCCTTAGGTGCTGGCGCTTCTCTTCTTGCAGTTACATATGCTACGTATACTCCTTCTTTTCCGACAATCGGTTTACTTAATGTTTGTGGTTTTAATGTTACGATTTGCCCGATAACACCTGGTTCATTTGCCTGAGCTGGTAATGCGTTCATGGAGAAGTTAACATTTTGTGCTTCCATTACAGGTGCTTGTGCTTTTGCTGATACCGCATCAATTGATCCTGATGCAAGTGCAGGCTCCAGTTCTTTAGAAATTTGTTGTGCTTTTTTCTCTTTTGTAACTTTTGCTATTACCTCTTCTTTTGCTTGTTCCAATGTTGCAATACCTTTTTCTCTCACATCAGTAATAACAGCAACAACATATTTATCTCCAAATACCAATGGCTCGGATACCGTACCTTTTTTATTGTCGTATGCCCATTTAATCAATGGTTTTGCAGATTCAAGACCTTGAATGTTACGATCATTTTCTTTGATAACTGCAGGGCGTCTTTCTAAATTTTGTTCACCAGCGCCTTTTTTAAATAATTCCTCAGTTGTGCTCTTTCCTGCAAAATCACTTGCTTGCACGTAGATGGCTTGCATTGTCCTGTTGCTTGGCTCTAATTTCTTGTCAATAGTAGCCACCTGCACTTTTTTCTGAGAACCTTTCGCATCTAATACTTCCATGATATGGTAACCAAATTGCGATTCAACTACCAACAGATCCCCTTTTTTACCATCTAATCCGGCATTTTTAAAAGGCTCTACAAATCCGCTGTTTGCATTTAACCAACCATAATCTCCACCTTTTCCAGGATAGTCTTCTCCTTCTTTTTTGTTCGGTGGCATTTTCTTACCACGGTCATCAGAGTATTTTTCTACGAATTCAGGGAATTTGCTGTGATCTTTTTTCAACACAGCCAATAAGCTATCTGCTTCTTTTTTTGCTTGCTCTTTTGTTCGCGTGATTTCTTCTGAAGCACCAGAGCCTGCATAGGCAATCAAAATGTGACGGACTTTTGCCGAATCAGCAGCTGTTTTAACAGCAATTAATTTTGCAACCTGGAACGATCCGTTTTCAAGGTATGGTCCTACAACCGTTCCCGGTTCTGATTTAAACATGATTGTGTCAATTTCCGGAGATAATGTTCCTTTTGGGTGGAAGCTAACATCAAAATGTCTGCTTGCTGATTGTGCAACCACAAATGATGAATCTTCGCCCGTTTTCTTTTCTTTAAATTGATTTGCTGTTTCCTGCATTTCTTTTTTTGCATCAGCAATATCTTCTGGTGATGGTGCAATAGTAAATGCAACGTATTCTATTTTACGGGATGTTTCTTGTTTAAACTCATTTTGATGTGCCTTGTAATAGGTATTCAATTCATCATCTGTTGGCTTCACTAAACTATCTGCAATTGTGTTGTATGATTTTGTTACGTATTTAACGTCTGAATTAATGTTTTGTGCGTTAAAGATAGATTTTGCAGCAGCTTTCGTTACGTACAATCCTTTTTTAATCATCTCATTGTATTTTTCACTTAAGCGGTATTGACGCACATATTTTTCTACTTGTGCCCACTCTTGCTCCTGCTCTTCTTTCATGCCTTGCACATACTGACGCATTTTTGCGGGGCTTACCTCACCTGCTTCATCAGCAAATACTGGATACACTTTACCAGTTCTTTGATCAGTAATATTTCTGATCAATGCCTGATGCGGATGCACCATCATTATATCATACAATTCTTCATCAGAAACAGCAATACCTAATTTCTCATATTCTTTTTCCATCACCTGCTCATTGATAAGCTGATTCCATGTTTGTTGTACGATGTTATCTAACTGGTTTTGATCAAGTGGTTGCTCAGAGCCCTGTTTCATACGATCAACAGCTTGATCATAGCGTTCCTTAAATTCTTTCACATCAATTGATTTACCGGCAATTTCTCCAATGGAATTGTCTGAACCAAAAAATGAGTTATCTCTCTGGAATAACCCGGTTAATACAAAGGCCAATAATGCAATACCTACAAAGGCAACCAATAAGCCCGAACGTTTACGTAAACTTTCTAAAACACTCATATATACTTTATTTTATTTTTTGAATTCTTCGTCTAATCCCTTACCCGAAATTTTGCAGTGAAGATTCCACAATAAGGGTTGCAAATATAAGATTCTTAGTGTAAATGGGAAAGTTTTTAATAAAAACCTTGTATTAATTTAAAGTATCGGCAGAAATATAATAAACTAACAATCAATCAGTTGTGTTTTGTATTTTTAAATTAACGGTTTCTATACGGGTACGGGTAACGGAGAGAATCGTAAATACAGCATTTTCAATGTGTATTTCTTCGTTAACACGTGGTATATTTTCATGATAATGCATGATTAATCCGCCGATTGTTTCCACATTATCCAGGATAGGTAATTTTAAACGGTATTTATTATTAATATAATCGGTTTCCAAACGGGCTGAAAATATAAAATCCGTATCGCTTAATTGTTTTTCAATCAGTTCTTCCTTGTCGTGCTCATCCTCAATTTCTCCAAATATTTCTTCCATCACGTCTTCCATGGTAAGCATTCCCGACGTGCCACCAAACTCATCTACCACCAATGCAATACTTTTGTTTTGCTGAATAAAAACGGTTAACACCTCACTTGCAGCCATTGTTTCAGGGACAATACTCACAGGAAGCATAATGCTTTTAATGGTTGCAGGTCTTTTGAAAAGTTCTTTTGAATACGCGTATCCAATTATGTTGTCAATATTTTTTTCATACACCAGGATTTTGGATAAACGCGTGTGTACAAATTTTTGACGTAATACTTCAATCGCTTCATTTACCTCCACAGCAATAATCTCTGTCCGGGGAATCATGCATTCCCGTGCTTTTACGCTGGAAAAATCAAGTGCATTTTGAAATATCTGTATTTCATGGTCCATCTCCACCTTTTTTTCCGCAGCAGAGGTTCCTTCCCTCACATAGTTGTCCAGATCAATCATTGTGAAAGCCGCATTTTCATTTTCGATTTTTAACCGGAAGATTTTCTTTAATACAAATTCGGAAAAACCTACGCTAATCATCACAAGCGGGTAAAGTATACCATATACAATTGTTAATGGAAATGCAAAGAGTGTTAATGTTTTATTGGGGTTTATCCGAAAGAGATTCTTCGGTAAAAACTCTGCCGTTATCAAAATCAACATGGTGGAAAGAAAGGTTGATAAGAGCAGAACAATAATTTTTGAAGAAATAAAATTTTCGATGACCGGTTTTAATTCTTCATCCATGTAAATACCAAAAATAACAAGCGCTACATTGTTTCCAACCAACATGGTTCCCAAATAGCGGGAAGGATATTTACTAAAATAAGCCAGAATTTTTGCTGAGAAATTACCTTGTTTGCTCTCTAGCTCTATTCTCAATTTATTGGATGTAATAAATGCTATCTCGAGCCCCGAAAAAAAAGCAGAAGCGATAAGGGTAATGAGAATGATGACGAGCGGGCTCACTTATTTTTTAATAATTTGGTTTGGGTTTCCCTCCATTCGAATACGCCGGCGCTTATGAACCGCATACTTAAATCCAGCTATTCCAGTAAAAATAACAAAAAATATTGCTCCGTCTCTATCTTTCATCACAATAAAGTAACAGGTCATCAAAACACCAATCACTCCTATAGCCAACCAAATAATTTCCAGAATTTTAAACATCTTCATTTTTTATCTTTTTTGATTTGTTGAATCACTATCATCTACGGCAATACTTCCTTTCACGTGAAGGATCTCATAAGTTGAAAAATCCTGATTGGCCTCAAGCCCATCTCCCCATATGGTTTCTGTTTTGGTTGTAATTTTTACAAACTCTTTTGTAAAAATTTTTTTTGTTACGGCATCCCAAATCAAATGCTCCGTGTTTAAGCGATCTCCTTTTTCATTTGTAACACGTACATTACGTCGGGCTTCCATCTTATTCATTCCTGTTCCATCGTCATACCCAATTCCATAATCAGCAGTGAGTGTTGTTTCTTCTTCTTGTTTTTCATTAAAAAAAATAACATGCATTCCTTTGGGCATCTCCATGTAATTTTTTTTCCCAACATAGCGGTCTAACTGTGGCGCATTAATTTTTGCACGAATAATTGCTGAATCGCTGTAGATATATTCAACATTTTTCCCTGATTCAACCGGTAATTGATCTTCGGCGGTAATTGAGTTAACAAGCGCGATGTCATTTTCACAAGCGGCAAAACTCATTAAAAGTAAGAGTGCAATACAGGTATGAAAAGCAGGCTTCAAAAGAATTTGATTTGGAACTATTAAATTTAGTTGACACTAGTCAATTTTCGGTTTAACAAACCAACGGTCATTGATCGTAAATCCTACGCTAACCTTCATGAATCGCTCGCGAATTAATCCATTGCTGATTGTTCCTCTTTCGCCAAACTCCAAACCAACATTTACCATGGAAAAATTAGCAAGACGATAATCCTTTCCAACTGGTAATCCAGCTCCAATAGTTAACGCATACTCATTTAATTGTGTATTCTTTAATTCCAAAGCTGTTTTTCCATACCGGGCACCGATGCGGTATTGTATGTGTTTATAATAACCCTCCATTTGTCTTTTAGGTACATGTCTTGGATTCGGTATGTATTGTACTCCGGCAGAGATGCGCATACTGTTTTTTAAATCCTGTGATTGATTAAATGCTCTGTAAGAACTCCAGTTTTGAATTGCAAAATCAGTAACCGCTAACCACTTCTCTCCTTTTCTAAATCCTAAACCAAAACCGAAAGACAATGGAAATGTAATTTTTCCTTTGGAGTCAGTTGATAAACGAATGGTGTCTTTTAACACCTCATCGCCGCTTGACCCATAATAATAACTATACGATAATGTATCCAATCGTGCATTCACATTTGTCTGCGCACTAAATGTAGCGCCTACCATGATTTTGATATTATCTTTTAATCGTTTTCCATGAAGGGTATCAATTGAAAATCCGTATTGTAAACCATAATCCAGGAAAATATCCGAAATACGGGAAGAGGTTAAAGAGCGTGTATTTAAAAAAGGAGTGGATGATGTTGCGAATATAGAACGTTTTGAATTTTGAATGTTTCCAAACAAATAGGAGACATTCATACCAAGGGATAAACCTTGAGCACGTTTTCTCGCATTTAAAATTTGCTTAATCCGATTGGTATCTTTTGCCGCTTTCAAACGTTGGAATCGCTCGGACTTTAAAAATGTTTCAGGCAAACCATACAAGGGTTTAATAGAGTTTCCCCAATATGCCTGGTTAATTCCTCCGCTTCCCTCGTAACGATATTCTATATCTCCTGCACTGGCAAGATCATGGTGATCGGATATGGAGTATCCGACTGTACTAAATGGAATAAGACCAATGCTGCTTCCCCACCATTTTTTTACTGGGAAAGCCATGGAAACGTACGCTAATGCTGCGTTAGGAGCAATGTTCTTCGTTTTTGCATTCTGCAATTCTACAATTGAATAATTTAGCCCCAACTCTGCAGTTGTCAAACTTGTATTTACATATGATGCAGGATTTCCGTTATTAATGAAGAATATAAAGGTAGAGTCATTTTGCAAGGCAATATGTGTACCTCCCAAAGCAAATCCCTGAGCAAACCCTTTTCCTATTAAGTCACCAACTCCATAGCGTGAATAAGGAGAACTTGTATTACTGGATTGTCCAAAAGAACAGTGTGCAATGAAAGACAGTGATAATATAATGGTTAACAGGTAATGAGTTCTTACACTTGACATATTTACTTTACTTTTAAATTATATTCCAAAATCGCGTTCAATCCCTTCAGTATCAAAAATGAATCGGCAAAGATGGGCTTTTTTAACCGTTTCTCAAAAAAATTAACATCCCCTCCGGAAATTACAACGGTTATATCATCATACATTTCCTTATAAGCTTGTATAAAACCTTGCACCTCTGCTACAGCACCATTTTGTATTCCAGACAAAATACTTTCGTTGGAGGTCGTTCCCACCAGCACGTTTGAATTTTCGTCAAGTTCCAATAACGGGAGCCGGGATGTAAAAGTATGAAGGGCTTTAAAGCGCATGTTTAACCCAGGAGAAATGGCTCCTCCAATGTATTCATTTTGAGCAGTTACCAAATTGTATTTGATACATGTTCCCGCATCGATAATAAGTATATTTTTATTTGGAAATAAGAAATTACCGCCTACTGCAGCTGCCAATCGATCACTTCCCAAGGAGTGCGCTGTTTTGTATAAATTTTTTATGGGTGTTGGTGTTTCACTTGTAAATAGCAATACATCGGTTCTGGTTTTCAATGCTTTGACAAATGCATCGATTTCATTCACAACCGTTCCAAGGATGCAATGAGTGATAGAGTATATTGAAAACAGAGGCGCGTTAAGCAGCTCCTCTTGGGTTTTAAAGACGAAGAATTCTTTCAACTGATTGTTTTCAAATACAGCTGCTTTAACACGCGTGTTCCCAATATCTATTATTAAATTCATAAGCTCAAATGATGCTCAGACACTGTTGTTTTAAAATTGTAACAAAAGTACTGAAAAAATACTCGCTTCATTTGTTATAATTATTAGCGTATACGAAGCCGGGAGTGCTGTTGAAAGAGAGCGGAAATCAGATAGGTATCAAAAAAAATTCACAAATGCGAAAACTTTTTTTGTTGTATTGAATAATTTTATACATTTGCAACCCTAATAACGTTGGTACCCTAGCTCAGTTGGTAGAGCAAAGGACTGAAAATCCTTGTGTCACTGGTTCGATCCCAGTGGGTACCACAAAAGACAGTGCGAGTGTGAGGAGCGAGAGCGACAGACACTCGCACTGTCTTTTCCTCCAGACTCACACTGGCACTCACGCTACAAAGATTTGATCCCTCAGAGATCATTACACATATCAAATAAATTTTCTTCTTTTCAACTGGTTAATTACTGCTCACACTAATCCCATTCTTGCCTCTCAAACTCTCAATCGGTAATTGTATCTCTATCACTGTTCCTTTATTTTGCTCCGATTTCATTTTAATTTTACCGTCCAATAACTTCACCCTGTTTTTAATACTTTGCAGGCCAATTCCTTTACGCGTACCTTTCACCTTGACCTCAAAACCAACTCCATCATCCTGCGCTTTTAAATGGATAAGTTTAGGAGAATCATAAATATGTATTCGTGCCTGGCTCGCACCGGAATGTTTCACGATATTGCTCAGGATCTCCTGAACGATACGATACAAGCTTATTTCCAGTTGTTCAGAAAGTCGATCTCTAAGCTTAATATTTAAGTCGATTTGAATGCGCCCTGTCAAAATCCGCTGCATAAATGTTTGTATCGCTTCCTGAAGACCAAAATCTTTTAAAACCGGTGGCATCAATTCAAAAGAAATATGACGAGTATCACGTGTCGCTTCTGAAAGAATAGTCATTGCATCAGTTAGTGCTGATTTCTCATGCTCTTTTTGAGGAGCTAATATTCTCAAATTGGTTTGTGCGGCAAACAATAATTGCGCAACTCCATTGTGCAATCCTTCACCAATGCGGGTACGTTCTTGTTCCTGTCCAAGGAGTATAGCATTCAATCGTTCCTTTTCCTGGTCAATCTTTAATTTCGTTATTTGATTGGTACGTTTTTCTACTAACTGTTCCAGGTTTTCATTCAATTCTTTCAGCCGTTTTTCAGAATCCTGCAAGGCTAGCTCTGCTCTTGCTTTTTCAACAGCAACCCATGTACGTTCTGCTATTTCCTGCACCAGTGTAATTTCACTGATTTTCCATTCTCTGGGTTTTATGCTATGAACGGCTAGTGTGGCTACCCATTCTCCTTCCTTGATCAAAGGCATAGCAATGTAAGCACCGATGTGTGCTTCTAAAAGCACCCTACGTTCAGCTTCTGATATGGTTTCATCTATTGTTATGTCCTTACATACCTGCACCTCTCCTTTGCGAAGTCCGGCAATCAATCGTTTACCAAAATCCTGGTGTCGGAATCTACCAATCATCGGTGGAAGGCCATCCCCATAACTGTGATCGATGTATGCATAATCGCCAATCGTTTCTCCATAATGTGTTTGATTTGCTTTGAGGTGTTCACCCAACAGGTCAGCCGCAACAGCTTGCATTTGAATAGGATCTGAAAGTGGCCGAAGGGCATCGTTGAACTTTAATAAAAAGGATTGACGTTCTTCCAGTTTACGATATTTCTCTTCACTTTCCCGTAATTCATCCTTGGCACGTATACGTTCCAAACGCGTCCAGATACGAAAAGTAAGATCTTCCATCAATTCTATTTCATCTTCTTTCCATATACGAGGTTTACTATCCGTAATGGTCAGTGTAGCACGCCAAAGGCCGCGTCTTACAAAAGGAAGATTAACATATGCGCCTATCCCTAATGCTGCCATATTCTCAGCGACTGTTTTTGGAAAATTCGCAATATCGTGCACCACTTCAGGTTTACCCGAGCGCATTAGCTCCTGCACTTCCCCGCTGTGATAATCATCGATCTTGTAAACACCGGATTGACCGGGATTACCATCCTTATGCCAGATATAAGGTGCACTCAGCGTTTTATTTACTTCATCCACTTCTGAAAAAGCACACACTGTTGCTCCAAAATATTCACCCAGCTTTTTGCACAAGGCAAGCATCATCTCATTCCCATTTACTATTTGCAACAGGTCTTCACTCACCTCTTTGAACAGCTTCATACTCGCCTCAATCCGTTTTCTTTCTGTGATATCATCAAACACAACTGCCACAAACGGGCTGTCTTTACCATCTATTTTCAAATGATTTGTACTGTACCAACGATCAATCTCCTGTACGTAATTTTCACAACGAATGCTTTCTCCATTCTTAACTACTTCCTTATACACATCAATCCAAAGGGCTTCAAAATTGGGCAGCAATTCACTTACTTTTTTTCCAACTACATTGCCTAGTCCGGTGAGACCTTCGAATGAAGGGTTTTGTTCTCGAAAAATTAAATCTTTTATATTTCTATTTGAATCGTATTCGAGTTCCATGATGCAAAAGCCTTCATCAATGGAATTAAAAAGGCTTAAATATTTATTCGTTGCTTTTTGTACGATCTCTTCTTTGAGTCGAATAATCTCATTCGACTTTTCCTTTATCTCCTGCTCAGCCATTTTGCAATCGGTAATATCTTTTGTCATATTGACAATTCCATCATTCAATTTTACTACCGACTGATACACCCAAGCATCTATCCCTTCATGTCTGTAATGTCTTTCATATTGATGTGAAATCCCGGTTTCTGTTACTTTTTTGAAGATATCAAAGATTCCCTCTTCTATTACGCCGGGATAATTCTGAACCAATAACTCGTTGATATGATCACCAAATTTTTCCTTAGCTGCTGTATTCATAAGCAACCAACGAAAATCAACAATTTCACCCGCTTCATTTCGTACCGCCTCCAAAACATGGAAGCGATCCATAGTACTATTAATAGCCGACTCAAAAAGCTCATAGCTCGTTTTTAGCTTTTCTTCAAGCTCATGAACATCTGCTTTGATAGACTGATTATTTTTCATGAATCAAAATGGATTAAATAATGTGGAACTTACACACCTTACACCCACACTCACTCTGACTTTTCCCAAGCTCCTATCTCTGTCTTAATTGCCTTTACCGAGCGAGCATCATTGATAAAATACCAATTGATCACTTGCTGTGTGGTAGTTTTATCTTCCGAGAAATGGAAAAATAAGATCGATTTAATTAACGGATATTTTTGTGGCAATTGATGCAATGCTTCCTCAAACCATTGATCTCTCTTGCCTCCAGCTGTTAAACTCCCAAATTCAGTAATCATGATGGGTTTATTGTAAACAGCTAATTCATTGTAATGTTTTCCGAAAATCTCTCCAAAGGTCCACCACTTGCTCCAGTTAGCAACCGTTCCATAATTCAGTACGCCTATTCCAATATAATCCACATATTTATTTCCTGGGTAAAACGCATCAAAGAAACCATAAGCCGGATGAGGACTCCAAACCCATAGAACTTTATATGCTCCCTCCTTTTTAAATAAGTTGTATACATGCTTCCAGGCAGCTACAAATGCTTTTGCTGAATTATTGTGTGGTCCCCAGGGATAACGATATGGGTCATTCATTTCATGGCCCAATCTCACAAAAATTGGTTCATTAATTTTTGCTGCTTCTCTTGCCCAGGCTCGTATATAGGAGTCGTATTTCCCTTTGGCAACATCGCTCATTCCATCTACATCTCTGCTTGCTAGAGGCCGCAATCCCGGTACCTTTTCTGAATCAAAATCAGTTAGCCAAGGCTCCCAGGTAATAACCGGCAAAGATCCCATTTCCAGAATTGTTTTGACCTGCAGCTCCGGAAACTGTTCATCGCTTTTACTTCCCCAAGCCGTGTAAATATGTATAAGTGGAAATGGTGAACCTAGGGTGTCCTCCAGGTTAATGCTACTTTCAAAAGATTCCCGGTTTTCATTATCAAACGCTCCAAATAATATTCTTGCCGGATTTCGAAGTAAAACTGAATCTGTCCGGTAAGGTTTAAACCATTCCAGTTTATTCGCTCTTTTCTCTTCTCTCTTATCCATTATGATTTTATTCTCGACCTCTTGAACGGCTTCCCCTGTTTTGGTAACAATATCTTCCAATGGCCCCTTTGATTTTTTTCCCACATAAGAAAGAAAAAGAATAATGAGTATGGCAATACTCAGTGCAATAAGTATTGAAAGCGCTCTATAGGTTTTCTTGATCATTTTCGGATACATCTATATCTTTTAAATCCACTTTATCCCAGGGATCTTCTTCTCTTAAATAGCTTGCTTCTATCGCTGCCATTATTCCACCACAACTCATTAAAAAAGCAATGAATGCAAATCCCACCATTGCCCAGGTCTTTTCTGCAGTAAAAATTAGCTGCGATTCAGGCATGTAAAATCTCCTTACAACAAATACCATGAGCAATGTAAACAAAAACAAAATAGCTTGTATCACAAGTGGTCTGGCAAATGATGTAAAATATCCTCTTACTGCTTTTTTTGCTGTAGGTATATAAGGAATTTCTGCATTGACAACCGCTAATAAAAATCCTAAAAAGAAAACCGGCCAACATGCATATTTTAAAACCATTCCTCTCCAGTGTATGCCCCGCTCCATTTCTGGATGACATAACCATTTTTGTGCGAATAAATAAATAAAAATAGAAAAGAATGCCACGGGCCATCCTTCAATAAAAAATTCAGAAAAATCCATCTTGGCGGGAAGGATATTTGTGAAAAAAAATAAAAAAGGTATGATCGTAAAAAAGAAAGTAGTTGCTCCAACCAGATAGTACGTGCCAATTGCAGAATAGGATACGCGTTGCCACCCGCTAAGCTTGAAAAACAATTTAGGTATTTCTACAAATGTAACTTCAAACACCCCTCTTGCCCATTTTAGTTGCTGTTTGCAGAAGGACCCAAAATCTTCCGGTACTAATCCTCTGCTCACTACAACAGGGTTGTAAACAGATTTCCAACCAGCTGCATGAATGCGTATGGAGGTAACTAAATCTTCTGATAAACCAATTCCATGTCCACCTATACTCTCCAATGCTTTTCTTCTGAAAGTGCAATTGGCCCCAATCGCCACTGCACATCCATATCCATGCATCCCCATCTGCACCGGGCCATAAAATGCATAGGTTTGTTCTGCCGCTCCCCTCGCCGTAAAGGAGCGATATTGGTTGTAATACGCCTGACACACCTGTACAAACCCCATTTTTTCATCTTTGAAAAAACCAAGCGTATGATCTAAAAAATTAGGAAATGGAATGTGATCAGGATCCAACACCAAAATAAAATCTTCCTTCGTAAGTTTTAATGCTGCATTTATTTTCCCTGCTTTTGCCCCGGGAATACCTATTAATTCAAGCCAAACGGCACCGTGACGTTCGGCGCATTCTTTAAGTTCAGGATTACGTGTATCATCTAATAAATAGGTGGTGTGCGGATATGTAATGTTTCGACAGGCGGCTAAGGTTTTTTCAAACATTTCCAATGGTTCTCCAGGTGAACTCGTTGTGAAGATAGCAACTCTTAATCCTTGTTCGGCAGGAATATGTTCTGGTTTTGAAACTCCCAAATAACCAATCCAGCTAAGGACCAGACGAAGGATACTGTACCAAAAAATAATGCTTAATAAAACGAATAGGAACACATTATCAATGTGTTCCTCCCGAAACCACCAATCTCCAAATCGAATAATGCTTATCATTCCGCTAATCACCAGAATTAATAAAATAAAACGGTGCATGCCTTTGATGGAAGAAGCCCTACGAAATTGCCATAAATTTTTATCTGACTTTCCGATCATCCCACAAATTTAAAATCATTGATAGACCAACCACATTGCTGGTGTAAAAATTATTTTCTAAATACGTATAATTTGCTTTCAGAGATACCTTTTTTGCTATTCTGTACATTATAAATGCATCAATTTTATTGGGATAAAATTTCGTGTGGGAATAATCCTTATTCACAGCAGGTTTATTTTTATTCCTGACCAAGAATAAATAAGGAGCATCTATGCTACCGGCAAAAGCTATACTTCCACTTACTCCCAACATTACTTTTTTATTCGGTTGAAATGTAATGTTTATTAATCCTGAATGCGCCTGTTGATTGAGGGGAGTAAAGTACGGATCATAAATCCCTTCAACTGGTTTTTGTGGATTTGACATGATGGTTTTTAACGTCTCTTTAGGCACATACTTATTTTCCTTCGATGTTCCATAACCAAATGCATATCCAATGCGAAATTGAAAATCCGCCAATTTAAGTGGTGGCGCAAAAACCCAAGCTCCGATATTGTAAATATAATTGTTATCGTTATACTGATCATAAATGCCAAATAACCTTCCATTCCAAGATTTTGGATTGCTCCAGCCTAAGCTAAAGTCGTAATGATAAGGAACCACCGTATTGGTTAAACTTGAAATTGTTGTTAAATAAGGCTGCCTCGCCGCCGAAGCGGCTATTTGAAAATGTTTGAAGTAGGTTTTTACCAACTCTACACTTCCGCATAATTGATTTGAATTGTCAGGTAATCGAATAAAACGGATGTTTACTGACACTTGTAAGCCCATTTTGAAAAAATTGAATTTATTTCCTATTGTAAGTTTGGGGGCAGTATATGTTGTTGTTTCTGTTTTAAAAAATAAAGGCTGAAAAGCAACAACAGGAGAACATAAATTATTGACATATTTACTACCTTCTATTACCGGAGCAATACATTGCAGCGGTTGATCATCGTTCAGGTAATCAACTCCAACCCTTATCCAGGTTGATTGAGCCGTCAAGATTTCTTCACGTAATTCCTGCGCTTCCTGATGTTTTTCCTTTTTCAGAGTTTCGCTGTCCACCCGTTTAAGGGCCAAGGAGTATTCTCCTTCCCAATAGGCTATTCTAGCAAATGCTAATTCTAAATCGGCACTGTTGGCATCATACTTTTTGTACAATTCCAGCAAAGGTTTGGCTTTTTGTAGGTCACCATTCTCTACCAGTTTTAATGCGTAATCCAATTTTAAATAATAATTGGAAGGAAAACGAAGCATCGCTCTTTCATAAATCTTGCGAAATGTTTTGTAATGTCCGGCCCAGTACGCTGATTGCCCATACAACCAGATTGTGTTTAGATCATCGGGGTGGTTCTTTTCAAAAATTTTCAGAATTCTTTCTGCTTTTGTGAATTTTTTCTGCTGTATAAAGGTTTTTGCTATACTGAGGGTATCATTATCCGCCTTGAGCACCTGAAAGGAGAATACAACCAACAGGATGGTGTAAAAATAATTCAAGCGCATCTTAAAATTTTTCCTTTCATCATTACAAGAATTAAATTTAATGCTTTTTACGAAGGTGACTGCGAGAATTCCATTTTTATTGCTTTTAGTTATCGTATACAATAACATCTATCCCTTGTTGATAATGGTTTTGCGTGAACGCATATTTATTTTTTTAGCTGTATTCACATGTTCTGCTTTTTGAATTTTTTATTACACAATCTACTTCTTTTTGATGATTTAGTTTCCAATTCCCACAGCCATGGCTCATTATAATTTTATTTTTAGCAGGCTCCTGAGCTTACGATCTTTTGTTCTA
>DASRRA010000053.1:0-8358 GCA_035696085.1 Bacteroidia bacterium
GTATTGGGTTTTTTAGAGATGATTAAATCATAGCCATCGGAAATATTTCCAGCCTCTCCCAAAATTTCTATTTCCGGACAGTGTTTAGTTAGCAATTGAGCAAATAATGCGCGCAGTTTGAATTCATCGTCAATAATGACAGCGGTAAGCTTCATAAGCGAATTTTTAACGGGTTATGCTTCCGTGTGGCTAGAAGGGCGGAAGGTTTATTCGTAATTAGTTGATGGGGAACAATTCACTAATATACTACATTCATACATATGAATGGAGACCAGTAAAAATAAAAAAAAGCCCCTGAAAATCAGGAGCTTTTATCAAGGGTGGCCGATGGGGCTCGAACCCACGACCCTCGGTACCACAAACCGATATTCTAACCAACTGAACTACGGCCACCATTTGAGGTTGCAAATATAGGATTTTTTACAATTCAGGAAAATTTAAGCTTAAAATAATTTCTAATTATTCTTTCCTCCCTGCCCAGAATGCTTAACTTCGTGACTATTAGGTACCAAATAAGTAATAATTTGTGCTGCTGAAGCGCTTCTGAATTCAACGTATGCTAAAGAAAATAATATCTACATTCGGTATAAAAGTGCTGATTGCGGTATTAAACCTGGTAATTGTGATCGTATTGTCCAATTACATTGGAGCCAGCGGAAAGGGGGAAGCCAGTTTTATTGTGATCAGTATGGCTATGG
This sequence comes from Bacteroidia bacterium, assembly GCA_035696085.1. GTDB lineage: Bacteria > Bacteroidota > Bacteroidia > 2-12-FULL-35-15 > 2-12-FULL-35-15 > 2-12-FULL-35-15. The sequence goes on from DASRRA010000053.1 coordinate 699, forward strand.
TGATGCTGTTTTGTAATCTCCTTGGCGGATCTACACTTATCTACCTTACTCCCCGTTATAACATTTTTCTCCTGTTTTTTTTGAGTAATACCTGGTCTGTACTGACGACCATTGGTGCGTTTGCAGTTCTACATTTCTATGGGGAAGTATCCATTTGCATGAATGCCCACATTTGCCTGCTTTCCCTGTTTAACTCGCTTTTAGCTACGAATCTCACCATTTTACTTGCTAAAGAAAGGGTAAACCTATATAATTTATTGTCGCTTCTTCAAACTATGCTCACCCTGATCGTAGTGATTCTGTTATTCGAAGGAAAGACTCCGAATATTTTGAGTTATGTCTATGCATTATACGTGGCGATGGGCGTATGCCTGATTATCAGCATGGGATATATGCTACCATACCTGAAAAAACCTAGTTTGCACCATTTACCAAAGCACGCCTACGAATTTTTGAAATTGGGATTTACCAATCAGTCTTCCCAAATCATAAAATTTTTAAGTTTTCGTATCAGTTACTACCTGTTGATGAAATACCAGGATACCTCTGTATTAGGAGTTTTTTCTAATGGAACCTCCCTGATCGAATCGCTTCTTTTAATTAGCAACAGTTTTGTTGCGGTACTTTATCCAAAAATTTCCAACAGTATTAATAAAAAATACGCACAATTGCTAACAGTGCAGATGACGAAAATGAGTGTTGCTTTCTGTATCCTGGCACTCATTCCCTTAAGCTTTTTACCATCCAGATTTTGGCTTTGGCTGTTTGGTGAAGGATTTAAAGGCGTACGTCAGGTAATTCTTTTGTTAGCACCCGGTATTGTATTTTATAATATCTCGATGATGATCAATCATTATTTTTCCGGTTTGGGAAAATACAGAGTAAGTACAGTAGCCTATTCCGTTGGTTTGATAATGATGGTGATCGGGAGCGCATTGGTTATTCCCAACTATGGAATCAGAGAGGCAGCCGTTCTTTCAAGTTTGTCGTACATAGCAACAGCTGTATTTTATATGATTTATTTCTCGAAAGATGCTAAAATTAACGTCAATAAACTCTTTCCAACACTTTCCGACATTCCCTGGTTTTTTAAACGGTTGAAGGGATATTTTTTTAATTAGCCTCCTGTTGCAAAAGTTCTCTTAGGCGCTCGGGTGTGAGTGTATGCTTTAGTTCCGCTGACTGGGAAAAGGAAATTTCACCAGTTTGTTCGGATACAACGATAGCCAATGCATCTGTATTTTCGGTGATACCAACAGCAGCGCGATGACGCATACCTAAATGAGCCGGAAAATTGGTATTTTCTGTCACCGGTAATACACAGCGGGCTGCAGCTATTATATTTCCGGTGATAATGATGGCGCCATCATGCAAGGGTGAATTTTTATAAAAAATGCTTTCAATCATTCGAACCGATACTTTTGCATCAATTGCATCACCAGTATTTGCATAGAATTTTAATTCATTGCTCCTAGTAATAATGATCAAAGCACCGGTTCTTGTTTCGCTCATGTTTTTGCAGGCTTTTACGATTGCATTAATGTCTAGTTCTCTTGGTTGAGAAACCTGCCATTTAAAATCGAAAATACCTTTGCCCGCTTTGCGTTTTGTGAAAATTTCAGAGGTGCCTATAAAAAGAAGGAATCGTCGTAATTCTTGTTGAAACACAATTAAAAGTGCTATGAATCCTACGTCAATAAATTTGCCCAGTATGCTTCCAAAAAGCTGCATATTCAATGCTTTGACAATGAGCCAAAGAATATAAAAAAGGATAATGCCTATGAGGATATTTACTGCAACGGTGCCTTTTACGAGGTAATATAATTGATAGATCAGCATCGCCACCAGGAAAATATCAATGATATCTATCCAGTTAATAGAAATAAATGACTGTAAGATTATTGCTATCATATTACAAGTATAAGCTTTTTTAAGAAAATCTTTAGCTATTTTTGACAATCATGAGCAACCCTAAATATTTTACCTTCCGAAGCAGAGTAAAGAGTGTGCTGTATGCATTGCAAGGTGTATTTACTTTTTTTAAAACACAAACCAATGCCTGGATACATTTGGCTGCTGCACTCGTAGCCGTTTTTCTTGGTTTTAAATTTCATATCAATAAGTCGGAATGGCTGGCCATTGTGCTGGTGATCGCATTGGTGTTTGTAACAGAAATGTTGAATACCGCTTTGGAATTTTTAACGGACCTGGCTTCACCCTCCGTTCATCCTCTGGCTAAAAAAGTAAAAGATGTAGCCGCGGGTGCCGTGCTGATTGCAGCTATTGTGTCGCTTGTGGTAGCAGCATTCATTTTTTTACCGAAAATTGTGTGCAGTTATTCTTGCGGAATGTGACTGATCCGTAGCTTACAACCTTCATTGAAGTTAGGGTTGTCGCAGCTCATAGGATTAAGATTTCATATTCGTAAACTGCAATGGCAGTTCGTAACTTCCTTGTCTGAGTAAGGCAATTACGCTTTGCAGGTCATCAATTTTTTTTCCGGTTACTCTTACCTGGTCATCCATCATTTGCGCCTGAACCTTTAGTTTAGAGTCTTTGATGTCTTTAATAATTTTTCTGGCAACATCTTTATCGATTCCCTCTTTTACTTTAATATCTTTTTTAACCATGGATCCGGAGGCATAATGCTCTTTTCCAAAATCCAGGCATAAAGGATCGAGCTTTTGTTTGATCATACGATTACGTATCACATCCGTAATGGAATCCATTCGCATATCATTCTCTGTGAGAACGTGAATGGTCATTGATTTTTTATCCAAATCAATTTCACTTTTCGAACCATTAAAATCGAAGCGGTTCAAAATTTCTTTGCGTGCCACATTAATGGAGTTGTCCAGTAATTGCGTGTCAACCTTATTTACGATGTCAAATGAAGCCATAGGAAAGCAGGGGTTAATAAATAAAATGTGAAAATAATAGTATTCTTTGAATATTGTTAAAAAAGGTAACCATATTTCTGACGAAGAAAACGGTCATCAAATTTTCCTTTTTTGGAATGTCTAAAATCTGTACTAAATACAAGTGTGACTTCATGTGAGCCCGATGAATAGGCTCGTAAACTAGTGATGGAGAAATCATAGGAATAACTGACTTGAAAATCGTTCAGGAAGGAATATCCTAAATGCAGCGCACAGGCATCTCCCAGGCGAATAGAGAATCCTCCAAACATACGTTGCTTCACATTCAGAATAAGTGTGTAATCCAATAGCAGTGGAGCACCTCTAACATAGGTGGAGTATATGTTACTTTGCCAGATATAATCCGGATCCTGTGAATAATTGTAGCCCAGTGAAAAATTTAAATGCAGGGCATCTTTTATGAATCCTTTTTTCAATGTATCATCCAGATAAAATTCCATCTTCGTTTGAAGTGGTTGCATAATGCTGATTCCTGCATGAAAGCGATCGTTATAAAGGTAAATACCAAAAGCCCCATCCACGGAACGTGTTGAATTGGTAACTAGTTGATCGATGGAAGGATCCTGTGTATCACGTAATGTAATTTCGGGACCTATTAATGTCGATTTGGTGTAGACCCCGGAAAGCCCTGCTGATAACTCACAATCTGGGAAGATCATATGATAGGCATAGGATCCTCCAACACTTAATTTTTTTAATGGTCCGGTTTTATCCTGGATGAGGGATAAACCAACCCCCATTTGTCCTTTTGCCAGGCGGCTATTTATCCCTAAAGATGCGGTGTTGGGAGCTCCTTCAAATCCAAGCCATTGCTGACGATAATTCAAACGTGCATCTACCAGACGTTTTACACCTGTACTTCCGGGATTGATCAAAAAGCTATTGCTGTTGTGCTGGGTATAAAATGGAAGTTGCTGCGCCGCTGTTGCCAGTGGTAAGAGAATAATGATAAGAAAATGCAAGCTATACTTTTTCATGGCTATCTTACAATGGTTACTGTTCCGTGATAGGTATGTTTACCATCTGCGAGATTGAGAACATAATAATAGGTGGCCGCGGGAATGTCATCCCCTGAAGCTTTTCCATTCCAGGTATTCCTGTAACCTATTGATTTGAATACGAGTCGGCCCTCCCTGTTAAATACTTCCAATCGTGATTTGGGATACTTTTCAATATTCGCGATATACCACATATCATTACTTCCATCGCCGTTGGGTGTGAAGGTATTGTAGATAATAACATCATCAGATGGCTCCACAAATACCATCACGGAGTCAACACCAAAGCACGTATTGGTAGGATCGCTGGCATACATATAATATTTAAATGTATCTTTTGGTGCTACATCCGGATTGGGCGTATTAAAATATTTAATGGAATCATGTGGTTCCCATAAATACGTGTTTCCTCCGCTTCCATGAAGTGTTACGCTTTCCCCTTCTTTTATAGTAATATCCGGTCCGGCATCCACAATAGGAGTCGGAATCACGGTGATATTGACAGTATCAATTAAAGGTGGACAACCATTGGTGGTAGCTGTTAGTGTATATGTTACAGAAGTGGTGGGCTTAATCGCAGGATGTGGGGAAGTGGGATTATTTAATCCCAAAGTGGGGCTCCAATTGTAAGTCACGCCATTATTATCTAAATTTTTCGGCCCTCCCAAAACAGAAATAAGGTTTTCGCAAGTAGTTATGTCGGGTCCAGCACTTACATCAGCAATATTGTTAAGTGAAATAGTAACGTAAGCAGTATCCGTCTTTAAACTGTCATCGGTAACAATTAACGTATAAATTGTTGTTGCTGTTGGAGTTGCAGTTGGAGCGGAAATAGCTGGATTATCAAGTCCTGTTGCAGGTGACCATGCATATGTATAAGGCGGTGTACCACCGGTGGCGCCAGCTGATCCTATTTTAACAGATACATGAGGGCATATGGTCTGATTGGAGCCTGCATCAGCCTTTAACTGTGCTATTGCTGTAGTTACATGAGATAAAAGAAGCGCAAAAAAAAATAAAATTCGTACTGAAAATGCCATTAAAACGTGGTTAAACTTTACAAATATAAATATAATAAATTTATGGAGAATGGAAAGCAAAACGTAATGCTTTGAAATTCAAAAGGAATAATCTTTGTCCGGGAAATTCCTTATGTACCGTAGTTAAATATGTTTATTATTGATAGATTTAAACCCTTGCAATATGATAAGATATTTACTTAGTTTCCTCCCTATTTTTCTTTTTATCGTATTTTTTTCATCCAAATCCAGTGCTCAAAGTTGTGCGAACTATAGCGTTTCAAGAACAACAGGTACTGCTTATACCAGCATCACTGGTACAGGAACATCCTCGTTTGTTTGGAGGAATACGTCTTCCAATCAAAATGATGACAACAGAAGTTTTGCGGTGCCGATAGGCTTTGACTATTGGTATTTAGGAATTAGATATACAACTCTCTCTGCAAGTTTAAATGGAACAATCGATTTTTCAACTTCCACATTAGATGGAAATTCTGGTGGCGGTGCTGCTTACGATCCCAATTATAATAATTTGTTTTCATCAGCAAATGGAACGCATTTAGCGCTCGCGCCTATATATGCGGACCTATGGACGAGTGGAGGCGGAACAACTCCTATTGCTTCCTGCTTACTTTACAAATTATCCGGAACAGCTCCGAATAGGGTATTTACAGCGGAGTGGGTAAATTTTGATGTGTATTCCAGTAGTTCCGGCTCCATTAATTTTCAGGTTAAAATTTATGAAACAACTGGTGTTATCGAATTTAATTATGGAACAATGACCCAAGGAAGTGTTGCATATGCCTACACGCTTGGAATAAACGGAAGCTGGACAACAGGCGGTCCAACAGCAGCCACTCTGTTAACACAACAAACCGCGAATACAACAACATTTAGTTCAACTGCTCAAAATGCGCTGGTCACAATTCCGGCAACGAATTCCAGGATCACATTTACACCACCAACCCCAACAGCTGCTCCCACCGCCATTAATTTTACTGCCATCGCAAAAACGGGAATGACACTAAATTGGACAGACAATGCCAGCAACGAGGTTGGATATGCAATTTATCGTTCTACTGACAATGTCAATTTTACATTTGTTACGCAACTTGCAGCAAATGCCGTATCAACAGCAATTTCGGGGTTGGTAGCAAATACCACTTATTACTGGAAAATATATGCAGTTACGGAAGGTAAATTAAGTGCCGAGCTTACCGGTTCACAAGCGACGCTTCCTCCAGGAACAATTACGGCGATTGCTTCTACAGCATGGAACGTAAACACAACCTGGGATTGTACCTGTATTCCATCCGGAGGCGACAATGTTGTTATACCCAATACATTTAATGTGACTTTGGTTTCGGATCAGGCCTGTAATGATTTGACAATTGGAAGTGGTGCCAGCGGGTCTCTAACCATAGGAAACAGCCTTACCGCAAGAACATTAACTATCAATCGAAATTTGACAATCAACAATGGCGGAACACTTACAACCGGTGCAACCGCTGCAACGCATTTAATAAGCATTACAGGGAATATTGTTAACAATGGAACATTAAACCTGGCGCCTACTGCAACACGTATTGCAAATGTTACATTTAACAAAAATGGAAGTCAGACTATTTCCGGAACAGGCGGAACAACTCGTTTCAATCGGATGACGTTAAATATGGGAACATCCAGTTCCAACATATTGGATATTACTGCCTCCAATTTTGCGATCGGTAATACCAATTTCCTGACACTTACCAATGGAACGTTTAAACTTTCAACAGCGACAGCTACTCTTACACCATTTACAGCAGCGACAACCATTCCTTTAACATCCGGTATTTGGATGAACAATACTGGTGCTACCATGTCTACCACCGGAGGAACTATTTCCTTATATGGCTCCATACAAGCAACGGCTGGTACTTTAAACATTGGGAGTGCTGTGAACAATCACCTGACGAGTTATGGGGGAACCATCATTGTTGACGGAGGAACCATTAATGTAAGAGGATGTTTCAACAATGGAGGGCTAAATATTTTGACAAGTTTTACCATGTCATCCGGAACATTTAAAGTTGCGGTGACGGCTCCGACAACGGCCGGAGAAGCACCTTTTAAAATGGATCAAACAGGTTCTACATTTAATCTCTCAGGGGGAACAATTATTATTGGAAATCCGGGTGCAGGAAACTTAGGATACTTAAATACAGGAGGAACCATAGGCAGCATAACAGGAGGAACTTTGCAAATGGGAGATGCAGCTACAGGAGCAGGTTTAACAATGCAGATTACAACCAATCTTGCCATCGGTAATTTGGTTAACAGCAATGGTGTTGCCGTTACAAGTCAGCTACTTACGTATGATCTCAATGTGCTTAACAGTGTAACGATCAATGCTGGAACACTTAACAGCAATACCTTGAATATTAATTTTGGTGGTAACTGGTTGGATGTTGGTACTTTTACTCCCAGCACCGGTACGATAACATTAAATGGCGCCGGCTCGCAAAGCATTACCAAGACAGGGGGAGAGACATTTAATAATTTGGTTGTAAGCGGATCAGGAACGAAACTACTTGGAAGCGCCATCACCACCAACAGCAATTTAACCATCAATTCTACATTGGATGTCTCTGCATCCAACTATGGGGTAACTGTAAAAGGTAACTGGACAAACACCGGAACTTTTATCTCACAAAGCGGAACA